>CADAEZ010000038.1 GCA_902787145.1 uncultured Ruminococcus sp. | reverse complement strand
CCACAGCGGATTGGTTCGCTTTGAGCTCCACACAATCTGCGGATCGGGACGAATAAGGATAATATTGCCCCAACGCTCCAGTCTTTCGCCGTCCGAGCAATCGATAAGCTCGTAGTCCTTCCAGCTGTCCGACGCTCGCATTACGAAAAACTCCCTTCTATAATTCTATCCATAAAACTACCTTCTAATCAATCAAACAACGTCGGCTGACCGACCTTTACTCCTCCGGGAAAATCAAGCCCGAGATGCTCGCATGCGGCGGCAGTGATACAGCGTCCGCGCGGAGTACGGCTCAAAAATCCGATTTGCATAAGATACGGCTCGTAGACGTCCTCGATCGTAACGGCCTCCTCGCCGATAGCGGCGGCCAGAGTCTCGAGTCCGACCGGACCTCCGTTATAAAACTTAACGATCGCCTCAAGCATACGCCTGTCATTGTTGTCAAGACCCAACTCGTCAACTCCGAGTCTTTCGAGCGCGGTACGAGCTGTGTCGAGAGTAATAACTCCGTCCGACAAAACCTGGGCAAAATCGCGTACACGCTTCAAAAACCTGTTGGCGATACGCGGCGTACCGCGTGAGCGTGAGGCAATTTCGACAGCGCCGTCGTGTTCTATGTCGATACCGAGGATCGAGGCGCTTCTCTCAACAATCATAGCGAGTTCCTCGGTAGAATAAAGCTCAAGTCTGAGCACAACTCCGAATCTGTCTCTCAGCGGAGCAGTAAGCTGACCCGCGCGTGTAGTCGCGCCGACCAGAGTAAACTTCGGCAGCGGCAGATGGTATGAAGCCGCCATCTGACCCTTGCCGGTGATAATATCAATCGCGAAGTCCTCCATAGAGGGATACAAAATCTCCTCTACCGCCCTGCTGAGGCGGTGGATTTCGTCTATAAACAGCACGTCGCCCTGGCTTAGGTTAGTAAGCAGAGACGCAAGGTCTCCGGGCTTTTCTATCGCGGGGCCGGATGTAATACGAACCGAAACACCGAGCTCATTGGCGATAATCGCGGACAAGGTTGTTTTACCCAGTCCCGGAGGGCCGTACAGCAATACATGGTCGAGCGACTCTCCCCTCTGCTTGGCCGCGTCAATAAACACTCTGAGGTTTTCCTTGACAGTCTCCTGGCCGATATAGTCGTCCAGCGTTTTGGGTCTGAGCGGATTCTCGTTATCCCCCGAATCTTCGGGGATCTCCGAAGTATCGACTATTCTGTTTTCAAAATCAAATTCATCCGAAAATTCAATACTCATCTTTTATGTTTCCTCGTCAAGTTAATTGTGCCTCTGTCTTGTTGGCGATATCCCCCGTACCAAGGCTTTCTCGGAAGGTCTGCTGCGGGAGGATAGGTTCTGAATAAGTGGCCAGTGAATGACGTGTATATAGAATTGAAATATTATTTCACTTCTATGCCCGACAGAATTTGTATGCGCTTCGCGCAGCGAAACACTAATACGGTCGGGAACAAAAGCTATAATTATAAGAACCTGTCTACACGACCAACACTGATCACTGATAACTGATCACTGATAACTGACAATCGTCAAGGGCGATTGTCACCTTCCCATCAGTTTCAGCGTTTCTCCGATAAGCTGTTCTACCGGCAACGACGGATCCAGGGTCGAGATAAACGGTGACACATCGGCCGCGGAATACCCCAGCACCGACAACGCCTCCACAGCCTTCGGCACATTACCTGAGCTGTACGTCTGCGCCGACACCTTACCGGATTTGATCTCCTGCTGAGCGTCAAGCTTAAATTTGTCCTTAAGCTCAAGGATAATCCTCTGGGCGAGCTTTTTTCCGACGCCCTGCGCGAGCGTAATCGTCTTTACGTCCTCGGTCGCCACCGCCATCGAAATCTGCTGCGGTGACAACGCCGTCAGAATCGCGAGTCCTACCTTAGGTCCTACTCCGCTGACCGAAATAAGCGTCCTGAACGCGGACAACTCCTCCTGTGTCGAGAACCCAAAAAGCTCCATAGCGTCCTCGCGCACGTTGAGGTGGGTATAAAGCTTGGCCTCCGAGCCGATATTCAAATTTTTCTGTGTATTTATTGTAGTAAGGCATTTATATCCGACTCCGCCGCATTCTATCACAGCGACTCCGGCCGACATATGAACAACCTCACCCCGTAAGCTGTAGTACATTTTTTCTCCTTGTAAAACTAAAATAGTTTAAGCCGCGCGTTCGCGCGATAATCTCATATTGTAAATTGCGTATTGCGAATCGAATTCGCCGATTGACAATGCGTAATCGCGATTGCCAGGGCATCGGCGGTGTCATCGGGTTTAGGAACCTCCGGAAGCTTCAGCAGCCGGCGCGTCATCTCCATAACCTGGGGCTTTTTAGCCTTGCCGTACCCGGTAACAGCGGTTTTTACCTGCAAGGGTGTATACTCGTATATCGGCAGGCTCGCCTGTTTCGCCGCCAAAAGGATTACCCCCCTCGCCTCGGCAACCATAATCGCGGTTTTCTGGTTAGTTGTAAAGTATAGCTTTTCTATCGCTACGGCGTCAGGCTTAAAACGGCTGATAATCTCGCTCATATCGTCGAATATCACCTTTAGTCTTTGATTAAAGTCCATATCCGCGTCCGTAGTAACCGCCCCGTAACGCAGAGGCTTATAGGTGTTATTCCTGTATTCAACCAGCCCCCAGCCGACAATCGCGTATCCGGGGTCTATACCCAGAATAACCATACTTACCTCCACTTACCCATCATAATAATATTCCAAAATATTATACCACAAACACCGTAAGATAGCAATATTATTTGTATATACTTTTTAGCGAATTTGCATACAGCGCAAACGCTATATCCAAATGAATATTATCCGCGCCGAAGCATTACGATCCCGGGACCGGCTAAATCCCAAAATGAATAAATATTGTGTTTGCTCTATAGTAGCAAGTATATATGAACGCCTGATCCAAGGATCAGTCTTTGAATTATTCAAACACTAATTTTCCTATAAAGAAAAAAAGACGCCCCGTCAGGACGTCTTTTTTCTTTTGTAGAATATTAAACAGGATATACCTTGTTCTTTGTATCTCCCAGATCGGGATTATAACCTGCCTTTTCGGCACGGCGTTTTTCGAAGAATTTAGTAGCAACCTCAGGGAACTGAGCGTACGACAATACGTCCTCATCCTGCTCGATATACTGCGGGATCTCGGCGCGGAGCTTGTCGAGCTCAGGCTCAATCAGGTCGGCGGGACGGCAGGTAATCGGTTCCTCGTCACCGATAATCTGCTTGCGGAACTCAGGATCAATCGGCATCGGAGTTGTGCCGTATTTGCCCTCGATAATACCGCGGAATTCCTTTGTTACCATCTGATAACGCTGACCTGTTATTACGTTAAACACAGCCTGGGTGCCGACAATCTGAGATGTCGGAGTAACGAGCGGCGGATATCCCGCGTCCTTACGCACACGCGGAACCTCGGCGAGACACTCGTCAAGCTGATCCTCTTTGCCTGCCTGCTTAAGCTGCGAGATAAGGTTCGACAGCATTCCGCCCGGAACCTGATACAGCAGAGCCTTTGTGTCGGCTGTAAGAATCTTTGTATCCAGAAGGCCGGAATCTATATACTTCTTCCTCAAATCCATAAAATAGTTACGGATGTCGGTAAAGCTCTCAAGGTCAAGTCCCGTGTCATACTCGGTACCCATAAACGCGGCTACCATTGACTCTGTCGGAGAATGCGACGTACCCTGCGACAACGGCGAAATAGCTGTGTCGATAATATCCGCGCCGGCTTCAACTCCCTTAATAAGGCACATTGAGCCCAGTCCCGATGTGTAGTGAGTATGAAGCGCTATCGGCAGGTCAACCGCACCCTTGATAGCTTTTACAAGCTCGTATGTCTTATACGGAGTGAGCAGAGCCGCCATATCCTTGATACAGATAGAATCAGCGCCGGCGTCGGCTATACGCTTAGCGTAGTCAACATAATAATCATTTGTAAACACAGGTCCGGTGGTATAGCTAATCGCAACCTGAGCGTGAGCGCCCTCCTTCTTAGCAGCCTTGATAGCGCTTTGAAGGTTCTTTATATCGTTAAGAGCGTCAAAAATACGGATAATATCAATTCCGTTAGCTACGCTCTTCTGTACAAAATATTCGAGTACATCGTCAGCGTAATGACGGTAGCCGAGCATATTCTGACCCCTGAACAGCATCTGGAGCTTTGTATTAGGGCAGTTCTCGCGGATAGTGCGGAGTCTCTGCCACGGATCCTCATTCAAAAATCTGAGACAGCTGTCGAATGTAGCTCCGCCCCAGCATTCCAGCGAGTGATAGCCGATTTTGTCGAGCTTCTGAAGCACCGGAAGCATCTCCTCGGTAGTCATTCTGGTAGCTATAAGGGACTGGTGAGCGTCACGAAGGGCTGTTTCTGTAACTAAAATTTTCTTTGCCATAGGTATCTACCTCTTAGTTCATAGTAAGGAGAACCTTACCTGTCTCAACCGCGTCGCCGGCAGTTACCTCGATGGAAGCTACTGTTCCGTCCTGAGAAGCCTTAACCGGAGTCTCCATCTTCATAGCCTCGATAAACACGAGATCCTGGCCTGCCTTTACAGCTTCGCCAACCTTTGTCTCAACTCTTACAACCGTACCCGGCATAGGAGCAGTAACCTTTACAGCGCCCGCTGAGCCCGAAGCTGCCGGAGCAGCCGGCTTTGGCGCCGGAGCGGCAGCCGTTGCGGCAGGAGCCGCTGCCGGAGCTGATAAACCGCCGAGTTCCTCGACCTGTACGTCATATGATGTTCCGTTAACTGTAATGCGTAAGTTTTTCATAGTGTATACCTCTTTTATAATTAATGAATTCTTTATCAGATTGTCGAATGCTTCTTCGAAAGCGTCTCTACCCTCTTGCCGCTTAACATATACATTGTTGTTGTAAGAGCCTTTCTGAGCTCATCCTCGGCGACAACATCGTCAACATAACCGTTTTCGCAGGCCTTCTCGGCCGAGAGATTTTCCTTGGCGTACTGAGCGGCTACAGCCTTCTGCTCCTCTACAGAAACATTCATCTTCTCCGGAGCAGTAATAAGCACTGCGGCCTCCGGATTAAGCGGGCTGATAACCGCGTCGGGCAGAGCGAACACAACGTCGGCGTTGGCTCCGGCTCCTGCCAGGGCGATATACGAGGCTCCGACAGCGGTACCTGTTACCACCGAAATCTTTGGAGTTGTAGCCTCGGCATAGGCTGATGTAACCTTAGCCGCGGACTTGATATCCCCAAAGCCGTCGGCATTTACAAATGTTATAACCGTCAGCGAGAAAGCGTCGCAGAAACGTACGAATTTCGCGATCTTAACCGCGTCATCCGCGGAAACCGTGCCGCCAAGAGTATTTACAAATCCGACTGTCTTGCCGTCTATACGGGCGAGAGCAGTTCTCGCAACATCGCCGAATTCCTTGTTAAGCTTAAACGGCGAACCGGCGTCGGCTACCTTTGAGCCGATACAGTCGCCCGGCTCAGGCTCAGCGCTTTCGTAGGAATAAGGCTCTACTATATTATTGAGCGGAAGATATGTAACAAGCTCTCTCGCCTTTGCGACAGCGTCCTCTTTGCTGTCTGCCACCACGCTGACAACGCCGTTTTTTGCGTTTGTATCCGCGTCGCAGTCCTTACCGGTTGTATCCAGAGACAGCTTGGATTCCTTGCACGCAATCACAAAATCAGCGCAGGAAGCGTTCAGCGCGCCGGTGCCGAGGCAGTCGCCGAGTATTACGGAAATCTGCGGCACAACTCCCGACAGCTTGGCAGCGCGGTTGAGAACCTCGCCGTAGCCGTTAAGAAGCGCGTTACCCTCGTCCAGTCTGCCGCCCTTTGAGTCGTAGAAGCCTACTACCGGGGCGCCTGTCTTGAGCGCGAGGTCATATATTTTTGTTAACTTGGCGGCCTGAGCCTTGCTCATAGCGCCGCCGCAAAAATCAGGATTTTGGGCAAAAGCGTATACAAACACACCATCGACCGTACCATATCCGGCAACAACCTCGGCATATGTATCCTGAGATTTTGCCAGCGAGTCAACGCTCATAAACTCGCCGTCATCAAAAAAAGACGCCAGAGTTTTATAAGCGGAAGTCCCGGCGATTGTCGCCTTAGCCTGAGTTACATTCTCAATACTCATATTAGTCCTCCGATATTATTAATTGTCCTTATAAGAACACACAAATATACATTTAATATTATAATATATTTCGGCAAAAATCGCAAGAAAAAAAGCGCGCAATTTAAAATTTGCACACTTTTAATACTTTATCATATTATTATTTCTATCTTTTAGTATAATTTTCCGCCGCGTATCAGCATATTAATTCTTGTTGCCGGAATTAATCAGCTTTTTTACCTCATCAGCCGTAAGGTCGCGCCACATTCCGCGCTTCAGCTTACCCATTTTGACCGAACCCACGGCGATACGCCTCAGCCTCGTCACCTCCGCGCCGACAGACTCGCACATCTTACGTATTTCGCGGTTTCTGCCCTCGTGTATAACAAACTCAACGTTAGCTCTTTCTTCGTCCCTGAGCATTACCCTGACCTCGCAGGGCGAGGTTTTTCGTCCGTCTATTACAACGCCGGAGCTTATTGTCTTAGCCTGCTCGTCGCTGAGTCCGGGCTTAACCGTAACGTGATAAACTTTGTTAATCTGCTTTTTCGGGTGAGATACAGTATTCGCGAACTCGCCGTCATTGGTCAGGAGCAGCATTCCCTCGGAATCTTTGTCCAGCCTTCCCACCGGATATACTCTTTCGGGGATATCCTTGATGAGGTCCGCGACGCATTTTCTGCCCCTCTCGTCCCTCATTGTGGTAACGTAGCCTCTCGGCTTGTTGAGCATTATGTAGCGCTTGCCGCCTTTTTTCTTTATAACGATACGCTTGTTGTGTACATACACCTTGTCCAGGTCGGGGTGCACCTTGTCGCCGAGCTCGGCTCGCCTGCCGTTTACTTTGACGGCTCCGCTTTCGATAAGCGCCTCCGACTTGCGGCGTGAGGCAACTCCGCAGTCAGCCATAAATTTTTGCAGTCTTACAAGTTTAGAACGCATTTTTTAACATTCCTTTTATTATGTCTATAATTGATTTATTTTCTGCTAAAGAATTATTTTCTTCCACCGTTCTCAGCTTGTGAACGGCTATTAATTTTCCTTTATAGAAATATTTTATTTTGCCGACAACTTCATTCTTTTGTACGGGAGCATACAAAAAGTTTTCGGCATACACCTTTTTGTCTATGATACTCTTGTCGTTCTTCCCGGTTATAAATGATGACTTTTCCGAGCACGTAACGGTAACGCAGTCATCCTCACCGCCGATAACCGGAACCCTAAGGCAAAACTCGCTGTCGTCCAGACTGTTCATTCTCAGTCGGCTAAACCCATAGTCGTAGAGTCTCATATGATCCTGCCAGTCGTTCTTATCATTCAGTGTAACGCACACAAAAGTCAGCCCGTCCCTGCGGGCGGCTGATACAAGGCATCTTCCCGCCGCGGATGTATAGCCGGTTTTTCCTCCGATACAGTATTTATACAGCGACAAAAGCCGATTGTGGTTCGAGTACGAGGTTAGCTTGTTTTTGGGCTTAATAAACCTGACATTCGCGGTTTTCATAGCTGTTAGACGGGCGAACTCGGGATTCTTCATAGCCACCGCCATAAGCAGCGCCAGGTCGCGCGCGGTAGTATAATGATTCTCGTCGTCCAGTCCGCTCGGAGTCACAAAACGGGTACGGGTCATACCTATTTTTCTCGCCCGGATGTTCATTATATCGGCGAATCTCTCCATACTGCCGCCGATAGTAACCGCCGCCGCGTTAGCCGCGTCATTACCGGAGCACAGCATCAACCCTACAGCCAGATCCCTGAGCGTGACAGTCTCGCCGACCTTTAGATACATACTGCTTCCTTCGGCAATCATATCCTTGGTAAAAGTGACGTTTTTGTTGTCCTTTTGAGCCTCTTCCAAGGTCAGAAGGGTTGTTATTATCTTTGTGGTTGAGGCGGGCTTCATTATTTTATTTTCGTTTTTTGAATAATAAATCTTCCCGTCATCTACGCAAAACAGCACGCACGCCTCTGCCGAGGTACCGACTGACTCGCAGTAAACCGTACAAGGCGAGGCCAGTATTAAAAATGCAATAATCAGACAAAGAGCTTTTCTCATATTATCACCGTTTAATAATATGAGTTTTAAATCATTAAAATGACTGTCTTTGTCCCGGGGCAACCGATTGCGTCTTACAAACTAAAAAAGGTCGTCCTCGTCCGCGGTTTCCGCTTCGATATCGTAATGAACGTCCACGTCCTTTTTATCCTTCTTAAACAACGCGGAAACCTTGTCCACCAAATCAGGAACCATTCCGACAACCCTGTCGACCGCTCCGTCGTATTTTTCGAGGGATATGAGCTTTACGTCGCCCCTGTAAACAGTCAGAAAGGCTACAGGCTGGATTGTGATTCCGGCGCCGCTGCCGCCGCCAAAGCATTCCTTGTTCTCCTTTTTTGTCGGAAAATCCGAGCCGCCGGAGGCAAATCCGTATGTTACCTTGGATACGGGAATGATTATCGTGCCCTCAGGAGTGGTAATCGGGTCGCCGATGATGGTATTGACGTCCACCATCTGCTTGATTTTGTCCATCGTTGTGTCCATTAACCCGTTGATTGGATGATCACTCATAGTTTTTCTCCTATCTGTTTATCTTTTTTCTTTTTTACTTTTTTAGGCTTAGCCTTGATATAGAGCATAAGCGCCGCGAACGCCTTAGACAGCACAGTCGTAAGGATAAATATTATCCTGATTCTCGCCGTCACCTTTGCGTATGCCTTGCTGACAGCGTCGGCGTGAAAGTCGGGATCGACGCTGACGTCATACTCGCCGACCTGTACGATCTCGGTAATCAGCCTGATCGCCGGGAAGAACACGGTACAGACCCTGCCGTACATTACCCCCGCGTCGGCCGAATCCTCGCCCGATATAACGAGCTTTACCGTGAGCTGCGGTACGTGAAAATGCCTGAACAACCCCTTGAGTGTTCCGGCCACAATCCTGGCAGCGCGTTTAGTTATATTCAGCAAACCCGAAACGCCTTTTTGCTTAACATAAGCCTTAAAGTCAAAAGTTTTTTCCTTTTTCTTTTCTTTTTTTTCGGGTTTTTTCTTTTTTTGTTTCTTAGGCTTCTCAGCTTTCTTTTCCTTTTCGGGCTTAGGCGGAAGCAGCCTCAGCTTTACAAAGGCGATCCGTATCACAAGCTCCGGCTCTTCGTCATAAAGAAAATAAATCCATATGTTAAAAAGCGATACAAGAAAAAGAAACAAAAGAATACCAAGTATAATATATAAAGCTAACATATTACTCGGCAGTCGCCTGCTCGATAACTTCCTCCACTGTCATCTGGACGTCCTCCTGCTCCTCATCCGAATCATCCTCAGGCAGAGGCGGAAGCTCCTCGATAGACGAAATATTAAAGCATCTTAAAAAATTCTCGGTTGTGCCGTAAATCAGCGGACGTCCGGGCAGCTCCAGCCTGCCCTTTTCCTCGATCAAGTCCTTCGAGGTCAGCGAGCCGATTACGCCGGAACAGTCTACGCCTCGTATCTGCTCCACAAACGACTTCGTCACCGGCTGGTTATAGGCGATTACCGCCAGCACCTCCAGCGCGGCCTGTGAGAGCGGAGTGTTGCGGCGCAGATCCATTACCGTGCGGATCTGCGGAGCGAACTCCTTTACCGATACCATCTGGTAGCTTTCCTTAAGCTTTATTATAGTAATTCCCCGCGAGGAATTCTGATATTCATTCATAAGCGATTCGAGGTGATCTCTGGCCTCGCTCTCGGATATTTCGAGAGCCGCGGCAATACGTGACGGCTCAACCGAGGAACCGTTAGCGAACAAAATCGCCTCTATAGCGCTGTTTATTTTTTCCGCGTTCATTTTCTGTCCTCCAACATATAAACCTGAGCGTTATCGCCGTCGCCGTCAATGCGCACGCGTTTACCCTTTACAAGCTCAAGCACCGCCAAAAACGTCGCCACAAGCTCCGACCTCTCGTTAGCCGCTGTAAAAAGCTCGTGATACCTAACCCTTTTGCCGTGCCACAGCTTACGCATAACCGATATAATCCGGGCGTTTACCGATACGATTTTCCTCTCGATAATACCCGAAAACGCCGACTGCGGAGGCGGAAGCTTCCGCCTTCCCCTGCCGACCGCGTCGATATAGCCTCTTACGATATCCTGAGGGTCGTGCTTTCGGTTATAAGTCAGGTCAAACTTTACGGGCGAGGCGTCCTTGTAGAAGGTGTCAAAATCATAGATAGCGCTCATCTTCTCGGCAATTTGCTTTGTAAGCTGATACTCGATAAGCTGACCGGAGAGTTCCTTCTTCAGCTCCTCAGCCTCATCCTCATACTTCGGCAGCAGCATCGCGGACTTGATATATACCAGTCTGGACGCCATAGCCAAAAACTCCGAGGCGATATCCATCTGGTTCTCTCGCATAAGCTCGATCTGCTTCATATACTGCTCAAGCAAAACAGAAATCTGTATGTCGTATATATTTATTTTATTTTTGGATATCAGATTCAGCAACAAATCAAGCGGACCCTCGTAGACGTCCAGCTTGTAGCTTAGCTGAGGCAAATTTTCCATAAATTATAATTCCTTTTTAGAAGAATGAGAAAGGCAGAGCGGTGAGCCAGTTGATAAAACCGCCCATAAGACCGCTCAGATAACCGATTGGCAGGATATCGAACCAAACCAGAATCAGTATAAGCGCGAAGAAAACATTCTCGTATTTATAGAATGTGTATACCCACTTGTCGGGCAAAAACATAAATAATATTTTTGAGCCGTCAAGAGGCGGAATCGGAATCAGGTTGAATACCGCGAGGGTGACGTTTAGCTGAATATAGTACGCGAGGAAAATAAGGATATACGTACCGATTTGCGTATAACAAAATCCCGTAGCGAATGTAATCAGCGCGTTAAGCACTAATCCGCCGACTAAAGCCGCGACAAAATTCGCCAGCGGACCGGCGAGCGCGGTAATACCCATACCTACCTTGGGATTCTTAAAATTTCTGTCGTCAATCGGAACAGGCTTTGCCCAGCCGAAACCGATAAGTATAATCATAAGCGCGCCTATAGGGTCAATATGCTCAAGCGGATTGAGCGTAAGGCGCTTGCGGTATTTTACAGAGGTATCTCCAAGCTTATAAGCGGTAAAAGCGTGAGCCCACTCGTGAAACGGCATTACCAGGAATATTACAACCAGCGACGCCAGAATATCGACAACCGCCGTCATAAAATCAAGTCTGCCACTCAGCAAATACAAAAGCATAGCCGCTACTCCCCTATTCTAAAATGTAGTTAAAAATATTATACTACAAACTATTTAAAAATACAATATAATATATAAAGAAAAAATCCTCCGATAAACGGAGGATAGTTTTTTCAAATAATCAGATAGCGCGCTCAACCTTACCTGAACGTAAGCATCTTGTGCAAGCATATACATGCTTTGGCGAGCCGTCTACAATAGCCTTAACTCTCTGAACGTTAGGCTTCCAAGCTCTGTTTGAACGTCTGTGTGAGTGAGAAACCTTGATACCAAAAGTTACACCCTTACCGCAGAAATCACACTTTGCCATGTGTCTGCACCTCCTTATAGAAACAAATTTATTTCAATTCACATAACTAACTACTGTATTATAAATGATATTCCGAAAAAAAGCAAGTGTTTTTTTCAATTTTTTTATTTCCGACAGTGTTTTTTATTCAATTTATGAAAAACCATACAGTCTCATAAACAGTTGTCTGTATAATGAGTATTGTCCGTTCAATCTTTCAATCGTACTAAATGCGTTTTCTTCCCCGTATTCATCAGTCTGTTTCGCGCATACAATCTAAAAAGGCTGGCTTTACGCCAACCTTTTTATCAGTGTCTTGGTTTATATCTTCTTCCGCCGGAGCGCTGAGCCTCCTTCGGAATGTATACCTCGTCGGTGTCAAACTTACTGCGTTTTCTTACCTGACGGGGGCTTGAGCTTCTCGGCTGAACTCTCTGCGGAGCTGCTCTGCGGCCTCTTGTACCGCCTTGTCCGGGAGGAGTGGGACGGAAATCGTCGTCATCATCCTCAAAATACTCGCTTTCGGAATCATTTGACTTGCCCGCCTTTTTCCTGCGAACAGCAAAAACAATCAGCAAAATGATGATTATAAGAGCAAGCGCCTCAAGTCCGATACCCAATGCAAGAATCCAGATACCGTTATCCGAGCTGGAATCATTGTTTTTGATCCAGTCGAAGCTGTCGGCAGCGTTACCGGCGTCATCCTCTTTGGTAGCGTTCTTCAGCTGAGCCGTAATGCTCTTCCAGTCCTTATTGTTAAGGATATCCTTGTTGTCGATCTTCTCCTTGGAGTCATATACCGGAGAAGTAGCCGCCTTTGTAGAGGCTACGGACTGAGAACGACTGATATAGTCGGTCTTGCTGCTGGCTGTTGAGCGGGACTGGAACGTAACCGCGCTCTTGCTCGGAGTATAGCTGGTTTTTGACTTAGAAGTCCATGTACTCCTGCTTGATGTCGAAGTCTTTGAGCTTCTGGACGAATAGGTCGAAGTTTTCGAGTCGGTAGAATAGCTCTTTGCAGTGCTTGTCTTAGAAGACTTGGATGTCTTGGACTCAGGCTTATACTCAGGCGCGCTGGTCGGCTTCTGAGTCGCGGGAACCTGCGGAGTAATATCCTCGGCAGGAGCCGCTGTCTCGACCTGAGGCTTGACTTCGACGTCTTCATCATCCGCGAAAACAGGAACACTAAAAATCGAGAATATAAGTACAAATACTAAAGTCAGATAAGCAAATCTTACTTTTCTATTCATCTGACACACTTCCTTCCGTAGTTATAGCGGATTATTCGTCACTGCTGTCGTCTGAATCGTCCGAATCATCTGATTTGGCAGCGTCAGCAGCCTTGGTCTCCTCCTGCTTTACGAAGAACATTCCGGGATCATACGAGTTGATCGCGCCCTCGTTGATTTCGAGAGAATCGGATTTCTTAAGATCCTCACCTGTCTTTGTAAGCAGATCCTTGAGGTCGTCCTTCTTCATATTATTGAGAGCGTCCGAACGCTTCTGCGCGTCCTTAACCATAGCCTCTGCGTCCTTGTTCTTGATCTCATTCTTAACAACGATATAAGCCATCGGGCTGTCGCCGTCTTCACCAACTGTGATAACCTTGGCCTCGCCTGCCTTAAGGCTCTCAAGCGCCTTGTTAACATCCTCGTTGTCGTTCTTAATGTTATCAGGGAGGTCAATCTCGTTCTTCTTAACGTCAGCATCGGTTACGCTGTAATCCTTAACAGCCTTCTCCACTGCCTTGTCGAGTGTTGTTGAGCCGTCGGCGATTTCCTTGGCGAGAGTCTCAAGACCGCTCTTGACATCCTTGAGCTTTTTATCCTTAAACTTCTCTGTCTTGGCTGCCTCAGTCTCGGAAGCCGCCTGAGTTTCTGTATAAAGCTTAACAGGGATATAGCTGTATCCTACATAATCCTTAAGGATAAAGTCAGTAAGCTCCTTGTCGGATACTTCCTCAAGTCCGCCCTTCTCGTAAAGCTTTTTAAACAATGCTGTCTGCTTTACATTTGCCTCGTATGACGCAAGGCGGAAGCTATCCAGCGACACACCGTATTTTTCGAGCTCGTCCTTCTGCGGCTGATAGCCGTAAGAAGCGTAGGGACCCATCTCCCATGTATCCTTGGCCTGTGAGTCGGCGTCCTTCATAGATGCCTCGTCCCATGTAGCGCCCTTTGTAGCGCAGAGGTAATCGAGAGCTACAAGGTTGAGTGAGTTTTTCTTCGCCTCGTCCTTTGTCCAATCCGATGCCTTGGCTTTCTTACCGTCGTCGTCCTTGATTTCAAGATCCATAAACGACTCGTTTTCTTTATAGCCCTTTGCTTTCTCGGCATATGTCTTTGCAGAGTTGTACGCCTGATACAAAGAGTAGATGTATACGCCGATGTCATACTGCTGATCAAGTGACTTATCGCTGTACTTATAGCTCCACTGCTTGGAGAAGCTGATATTGCCGCAGCCTGCGGCTGACACGATAAGAATTACCGCGAGAAACGCGGCTAAAGCTTTGTGAAATGGTTTCATAATTGTTTACCGTCCTAACTTATGAAAATATGCACAAGAGTGCTATTTTACAAATTATACACGAAATATTTTTAAAAGTAAATGATTTATAACAAAATTGTAAATATAAAATGTAAAATGAGGTCTAAACGTCTGTCAATTGTAAAAAATGCCCTTCAAAACGTCGATAACAGCCATATCTTTGGGGAATCTTACGGAAATATACGGCTTGCCTCCGGCGTTGAGCACTGCCTGGGAGCGAAGTTTTTGCAAAAGTTTTCCGCATCCCTCGCTTTTTACGCTGTTGATATACAGCAGAACCGAGGTCTCGCTCTGGCGAATCTCGTAAACTCCGAGCGAAAACGCGATGTTCCTTATCAGCGCGATGTCGATAAGTCCGAGCACGGCCGCCGGGATCTTTCCGAAGCGATCCCTCAGCTCGTCCTTTACGTCGTCGCAGTCCGACATACTGCGGATATCGGCGATACGGCGGTACACCTCGATACGCTGGTTAAGATTATAAATATAGTTTTCGGGGATATGCGCCTCGATATTCACGTCGATGAGGCACTCGACCTCCTGAGTTGTATTCTCCTCGCCCTTTTCCTCACTGACAGCCTCGGCAAGAAGCTTCAGGTACATATCATACCCGACGTTCTCCATATGACCGTGCTGCTGAGCGCCGAGGATGTTTCCCGCTCCGCGCAGCTCAAGGTCGCGCATAGCTATCTTAAATCCCGAACCAAACTCGGTAAACTCCCTGATGGCGTTGAGTCGTTTTGTCGAAATCTCCGTGAGCACCTTGCGCGGCGGATAAGTAAAGTAGGCGTAGGCTCTCCTGCTGGAGCGCCCTACCCTGCCCCTTATCTGGTGAAGCTGAGAAAGCCCCATCTTGTCGGCGTTTTCGATTATAAGAGTGTTGGCGTTGGGCAGGTCGACGCCGGTTTCTATGATTGTTGTACACACGAGCACGTTTATCTCCTGCTCCAGCATCTCGCGCCAAATCTGCGAAAGGGTTTTTTCGTCCATTTTTCCGTGAGCTACGGCTATACGCGCCTCCGGAACCGCCTCTCTTATTGCGGCGGACTTCGCCTCTATTGTATCGGTTCTGTTATAAAGATAGAACACCTGTCCTCCGCGGCGAAGCTCTCGACGGATAGCCTCGTTGATTACCGCGCTGTCGTGTTCCAGCACGTAGGTCTGTACCGGATGTCTGTCCTGGGGAGCCTCCTCCAGCACCGACATATCCCTGATACCGCTCATAGCCATATTCAGGGTTCTCGGAATCGGAGTCGCCGACAAAGTCAGCACGTCCACGTTCTTTCTGAGCTCCTTAAAGCGTTCCTTCTGCTTTACGCCGAACCGCTGCTCCTCGTCGATAATAGCCAGTCCCAGGTCGCGGAACTCGACGTCGCTCTGCACAAGCCTGTGTGTGCCTATTATAAAGTCAATCTCTCCCTTTTTCAGCTTCGCGATAATATCCTTCTGCTGTTTGGGAGTTCTGAATCTCGACAAAAGCTCGATGTTAACGGGATAGCCCTCAAAACGCCTGAGTATCGTCTGATAATGCTGCCAGGCGAGTATCGTAGTCGGACACAACAACGCGCATTGCTTGGAATCGCTGACGCATCTGAACGCCGCGCGCAGGGCTACTTCGGTCTTGCCAAAGCCTACGTCACCGCACAAAAGCCTGTCCATAGGCTGTATCCGCGTCATATCGTTCTTGATTTCCTCGGCGCATTTAAGCTGGTCGGGAGTTTCCTCGTACTCAAATTTAAGCTCAAAGTCCCGCTGCCACGAGCTGTCTCCGGTAAAGGCGTACCCCTTGGCCTTCATACGCTCGGAGTATAGCTTTATAAGCTCCTTGGCTATATCCTTTACCGAGCTCTTGACCCTTGACTTGGTTTTCTGCCACTCGGTCGAGCCCAGTCGGTTAAGCTTTACGCGGCTGTCCTCCCTGGGACCGATATATTTCGCGACCAGGTCGAGCTGTGTCACCGGCACATACAGCACGTCGCCCTTGGCGTACTCGATGCGAATATAATCCTTGATCACGCCGTGCACATTCATTTTCTGAATTCCGCCGAAAACACCGATTCCGTGCGTGCTGTGAACAACATAATCGCCGCGGCTGAGTTCCGAAAGACTGTAGATTTCCTGACCGTTTTTATTCTTTTTACTTCTTCTGCGTGTGGATTTATATGGCTGGGAAAGTCCCTGGCTGATCAGCGCGACCTTTGCCTCGCCAAACTCAAAGCCGGACGACAAAGCTCCCGGCATAACCACAATTGACTTTTCGGGCAAGACTTCGGTTTCTTCGGCAAACTGTACCGGGTAGTTTTCGTTAAGCAGGTTTTCGTAGAGATTCTCAGCCGATTTTTTGGTTCCGGCCAGAATCACCACCGAGAATCCGGCGTCCATATAATTGTCAATATCTTCGCTTACATACTTTATCGACCCGTTCCACAATCCGAGCTGCTTAGCGGAAAAACTGACCAGCTCGTCAAGCGGAATATCATAGCCCGAACCGGCAAAAACATCCATAAACAACATCGGATGTCTGCGTAATAATTCTATAGAAGAATTAAAATCCAGATAATAGTTCTCAAAACCCCTGCATAGCGTTCCGTCCGCAAAATAGTCCGAAAGATTCTCTCCAAACTGAAAGTCATACGCCTTTGCCCTTTCCCTGACAGTGTTGTACTCGGACACAAACACAAGGCTGTCCCGGTCAAGATAGTCGAGCATAGTCGAGGGCTTTTCATACACCTCGCCGATAAACTTATCAATTGATGAAATCGTCAGTCCGTCACGGATTCTCGCGGCCTCGCGCAGCAGGATCTCCTTTGCCTTCTGCTGATTATCGGCAGTAAGGCGAAGCGCCTTTTTCTGAATTCTGTCGGCGAGCGTATCTTTATCTTCTATGATAATTTCGGCGGACGGCGTAAGGATAATTTCCTCAGCCTTTTCTATCCGTCTCTGCGTTTCTATGTCAAAATAGTTCAGGTCGGTTATTTCGTCTCCCCAAAACTCAGCCCGGACGGGATTATCGCTGTCGGGCATAAAGAAGTCGAGGATTCCGCCTCTCAGCGAAAACTGACCCTTGCCGTCAACCTGGTCAAACCGCTGATAGCCGAGCAATGTCAGCGCCTTGATACAAAAATCGGTCGAGACCTCCGTGCCGACCCTTAGGTTAAGCACCGAGCTTTCGAGCACATCCCTCGGCACCGTAAACTGACTAGCCGCGTCAAGGCAGGACACCACTACGTCGTACTCGCCTCTCAGCATTTTATACAGCACATTCAGCCTCTGATGCTCGTATTCGCGGGATTTACCGTTCACCTCGCGAAATATAAAATCTCTCGACGGATAAAACAGCGCCCTCAGCCCCATTGAACACAGGTCGTTGGTGACAGTCTGGGCTTTCTGCTCATCCTGAGCAACACAAAAGGCTCTGACATTGTTAAAACGGCAGAGCGAATAAATAAGTATTGACTTGTGAATCTCCGAAAGTCCCGTAGCGCATACAGCCTTGCCGGGCTTAAGGGAACTCCGGATTTTTTTGAACGCGCCGGCGCGCGCGAGAATATCCTTAATAAATTTCATATCAGTTGTACAGGTTCATAGCCTTCTGGATGTCTCCGTCAACAATCAGGCTCACGGCGTCACAAGTGTTTTCCGCCACCTTATCCAGCAGCTTTTGCTCGTCCTTTGTAAACTTCGACAACACCCATGACGCCAGGTCATAGTTGGGGTTGGGCTTGTTGCCGATACCGATTTTTACTCTTGGAAACTTATCGCTGCCGCTGAGGTAGATTATATTTTTCATACCATTCTGACCGCCGTCGCTGCCCTTCTGACGAATCCGGATCTTGCCGACGTCGAGGTTGATGTCATCAAGTAATACTACAACATTTTCGGCGGGGATTTTGTAGAAGTTCATCGCTTCTACAACCGCCTGTCCGCTGTTGTTCATATATGTCGAGGGCTTCATCAAAAGCACCCTGTGAGACCCAAGCCTCGCCTCGCCGACAGTGGACTTAAACTTGATACGGTTAACCCTTACGCCGCATTTGTCGGCGATATAGTCGAGCATAAGATATCCGGCGTTGTGACGGGTATTCTCGTACTTTCTGTCGGGATTTCCAAGACCCACGATAAGATATTCAATCGAATTGTTAGAAAATGTTTTCTTCCTTCCAAACATAGTATCATCACCTGTGATAAACGACCGTTAGGGCTGTTCCGCAAGAAACAGCCCCTTAAGTACATATTTTATTAAGATAACATCAGTCAAAAGCCGCTGTAAAGGAGTTATCGTTGTAGATACGCGCGATAGCCTCCGCGAATACAGGAGCTGTGTGGAGAACAGTAAATTTATCAAGCTTTTTCTCCTCTGTAAGAGGAACTGTGTCGAGAAGAACAAGCTCCTTGATAACGGAATCCTTGATTCTCTCAATAGCCGGACCTGAGAGTACCGCGTGAGTAGCGCAGGCATAAACCTCGGTGGCTCCGCCGATTTCCATAATAGCCTTGGCTCCGTTACAGAGTGTGCCGGCTGTGTCGATCATATCGTCAAGGATGATAACCTTCTTGCCCTTCACGTCGCCGATGATGTTCATAACCTCGGACACATTCGCCTTTGGACGGCGCTTGTCGATAATCGCCAGCGAAGTGCCGATACGGCTTGCAAAATTCCTGGCTCTTGTAACCGAGCCGAGGTCAGGAGATACAACCACATATTCGTCAACATTTTCGCCTACAACCTTTTTCATATGATCGGCGAGAATCCCGGAGCCCTTGAGGTGGTCAACCGGAATGTTAAAGAATCCCTGGATCTGATTAGCGTGAAGATCCATTGTCAAAAGTCTGTCGGCGCCTGCCGCTGTGATAAGATCGGCGCAGAGCTTTGATGAAATCGGATCACGAGGACGAGCCTTTCTGTCCTGACGGGCATAGCCGAAATACGGCATAACCGCTGTGATACGGGCGGCCGAGGCTCTCTTCATAGCGTCAATCATAATGAGCATTTCCATCAGGTTGTCGTTAACCGGAGTACAGGTCGACTGTACGATAAAGCACTCCGAGCCTCTGACAGACTCATCAATTGATACCGCGATTTCACCGTCGGAGAATTTCTTGCAGACAGACTTGCCAAGCGGCAGTCCGAGCTGATTCGCTATCTCTTTGGCTACTGACAGGTTTGAGTTTCCTGCGAAGATTTTGATGTCTTTTCCGTGAAAGTTCATTTAGTTCTCTCCCTTTAGATATATAATCTCAATAATTAACACTTGTATCCCTTCGCGACCGCTATATTCTCCAGCTCCTTAAGCTGCTCGCGGTCGTTGGCGCCGAGTACCGTATCGGCGCTTTTAGCCGTAAAGGCTCCCAATTTTTCATTTTTCGAAAAAAGAATTTTAATCGCGTCCGGCAGGTAGTATTCATTAGCCTTGTTGTCGGACTTTATCTCGCCGAGTACGGAAAGCAGCTTTTCGGTATCAAACCAGTATCCGCCTGAGCTGACCTCGTTTATCGCGGCGATTTTTTCGTCGGCGTCTTTCTGCTCGACAATGGCGACGAGCTCGCCGTCGCTATCCCTTACAATCCTGCCGTAGCCGGTCGGGTCGCCGACCTTAGCCGAGATAACCGTCGCGGCGTTGCCGTTCCCGGTATGATAGTCATAGGAATCCGAAATAGTCTGAGCGTCCATAAACGGAGCGTCGCCGTTGAGTATAACAACGCTGCCCTTGTTTTCGCTCAAAAAATCCTTAGCCTGCATAACCGCGTGGCCGGTTCCGAGGCGCTCAGCCTGAAAAACCGTCTCAACCGGAAAGTCAAGCGTGCTTACAAACTCCTCGATATACTCCTTGCCGAATCCCTTAACGACGCAGATTTTGTCGATACCTGCCCGTCTCACCGAGTTGATAACCCACCTGAGCATCGGCTGGGACAAAACCTCGGCAAGCGGCTTGGGCTTGTCCATCTTCATTCTTTTACCCTCGCCTCCGGCGAGAATAACGGCGCATTTAGTCATAAAAAATCACTTTCCCTTTTGTCCGCAGACAAAAATATACATTCTCATTATCTCACAGATTGATAATTTTTCAAGACAAAAATGTAAATTTTTTTTATTTTATTTGATTTATACATAATATTTGGAAAAAAACAGCAACATTTATTGCAAATTTTTTCAAAAACTTATTTATTTTTTTCGTATTTTTTGTTATAATTATGACAAGACTGTTATAGTCAGCGCAAAATGTATTTTTTTGCGCTAAAAGTACATATTTTTAGGAGGTAATTCCAATGGCAAACAAATGGGTTTATTTGTTTACTGAAGGCGACGCTAACATGCGTGAACTTCTCGGCGGTAAGGGCGCGAACCTCGCTGAGATGACAAAACTCGGTCTCCCTGTTCCCCAGGGCTTCACAATCTCTACTGAGGCTTGTACACAGTACTATGAGGACGGCAGACAGATCAACGACGAGATCATGGGTCAGATTATGGACCACATCGAGAAGATGGAAGCTATCACCGGCAAAAAGTTCGGCGACAAGACCAACCCTCTCCTCGTATCCGTACGTTCAGGTGCTCGCGCTTCTATGCCCGGTATGATGGACACAATCCTCAACCTCGGTCTTAACGAGGACGTTGTTGAGTATATGGCAGAAGCTTCGGGCAACGCTCGTTGGGCTTATGACTGCTACAGAAGATTTATCCAGATGTTCTCCGACGTTGTTATGGAAGTCGGCAAGAAATACTTCGAGGAACTCATCGACAAGATGAAGGCCGAGAAGGGCGTTACTCAGGACGTAGAGCTCACAGCTGAGGATCTTAAGGAACTCGCTGAGCAGTTCAAGGCTGAGTACAAGGACAAGATCGGCGAGGACTTCCCGTCAGATCCTAAGGTACAGCTTATCGAGGCTGTAAAGGCCGTATTCCGTTCATGGGATAACCCAAGAGCTAACGTATACCGTCGTGACAACGATATTCCTTACTCATGGGGTACCGCTGTTAACGTACAGATGATGGCCTTCGGTAATATGGGCGACGACTGCGGTACAGGCGTTGCGTTCACACGTGACCCGGCTACAGGCGCTAAGGGCCTCTTCGGTGAGTTCCTTACAAACGCTCAGGGTGAGGACGTTGTTGCAGGCGTTCGTACACCAATGCACATCAGTGAGATGGAAGAGAAATTCCCTGAGGCTTTCGCTCAGTTCACTGAGGTATGTAAGACACTTGAGAATCACTACAGAGATATGCAGGATATGGAGTTCACAGTAGAGCACGGTAAGCTCTTTATGCTCCAGACACGTAACGGTAAGAGAACAGCTCAGGCTGCTCTTAAGATCGCTTGCGACCTCGTTGACGAGGGTATGAGAACAGAGGAAGAGGCTGTGGCTATGATCGAGCCCCGTAACCTCGACACTCTCCTCCACCCGCAGTTCGACGCTACCGCTATCAAGAACGCTACACCTATCGGCAAGGCTCTCGGAGCTGCTCCGGGCGCAGCCTGCGGTAAGGTTGTATTCACAGCTGACGACGCCAAGGAATGGGCTGACAGAGGCGAGAAGGTTGTTCTCGTACGTCTCGAGACTTCACCTGAGGACATCGAGGGTATGAAAGCCGCTCAGGGTATCCTCACAGTTCGCGGCGGTATGACATCTCACGCTGCCGTTGTAGCGCGTGGTATGGGTTCATGCTGTGTATCCGGTTGCTCGGCAATCGTTATGGACGAGGAAAACAAAGTATTCACACTCGGCGGTAAAGAGTACCACGAGGGCGACGTAATCTCCTTCGACGGTTCTACAGGCGCAATCTATGACGGCGCTATCCCGACTGTTGACGCCAAGATCGCCGGCGAGTTCGGCAGAATTATGGCTTGGGCTGACAAGTACAGAAAGCTCAAGGTTAGAACAAACGCTGATACTCCTGCCGACGCTAAGAAAGCAAGAGAGCTCGGTGCCGAGGGTATCGGTCTTTGCCGTACAGAGCATATGTTCTTCGAGGGCGACAGAATCGACGCTTTCCGCGAGATGATCTGCTCCGATACAGTAGAAGAGAGAGAAGCAGCTTTAAACAAGATTCTCCCCGTACAGCAGAGCGACTTCGAGGCTCTTTACGAGGCTCTCGAGGGCAACCCTGTAACTATCCGTTTCCTCGATCCGCCGCTCCACGAGTTCGTTCCTACAACTGAGGAAGACATCAAGAAGCTCGCTGACGCCCAGGGCAAGACAGTAGAGCAGATTAAGGCTATCATCGACAGCCTCCACGAGTTCAACCCGATGATGGGTCACCGCGGATGCCGTCTCGCCGTAACATATCCCGAGATTGCCAAGATGCAGACAGCTGCCGTTATCCGCGCCGCTATCAACGTTGCAAAGGCACATCCCGACTGGACAGTTGAGCCTGAGATTATGATTCCTCTCGTAGGCGACATCAAGGAGCTCAAGTATGTCAAGAAGGTTGTTGTAGAGACAGCCGACGCCGAGATCGCCAAGGCAGGCGCAGACCTCAAGTACGAGGTAGGTACAATGATCGAGATTCCGAGAGCTGCTCTTACAGCTGACGAAATCGCCACAGAGGCTGAGTTCTTCTGCTTCGGTACCAACGACCTCACACAGATGACATTCGGCTTCAGCCGTGACGACGCCGGCAAGTTCCTCGAGGCTTACTATGACGCTAAGATCTTCGAGAACGATCCGTTCGCTAAGCTCGACCAGACAGGCGTTGGCCAGCTTATGGAAATGGCTATCACAAAGGGTAAGGCTACCCGTCCTGAGCTTCACTGCGGTATCTGCGGTGAGCACGGCGGAGATCCTTCATCCGTTGAGTTCTGCCACAAGATTGGTCTCGACTATGTATCCTGCTCACCATTCCGTGTGCCAATCGCAAGACTCGCTGCCGCTCAGGCCGCTATCGCAGATAAATAATTCGTTTTATATACAGTAAACAAATAAACCGAAAACGAACGAACCAAGGGCTGCCCACCGGGCAGCCCTTTTGGTATGCAAAAAATTTCTGAAGATTTGTGAAACTTTTTATTGATTTCTTTACACTACTATTATATAATGCATTTATAGAATTGGTGGTTTATTATGAGGAAAATAGCTATTTTATTAGCAGCAACTATTATAATTTCACTTTCATCTTGCGCGACACAAATCGAACCAAAAATCGAAAAAGAATATATAAAAGACAATAATTACGTATACGATAGTAATGATAATATTGTTTTGTGCAAAGAACTGCCTCAATACGGATATATCGACTATGATATGCGTGTCAGCGATTTTGCGTCTTATAACGATTTCAAAGAAAAATATACCGACCGTTCCAAACAGATTGAATCCATTATCAGCGGTTACAGAACCGCCTCGGATAACAAAGACTATATTATCGCCGATTACCAAGACGGTGTATCTGTTGTAAAATACAACGGCAGTGACACAAAACTTATAATCCCTAAAGAATTAGACGGCAAAAAGGTAATAAAGCTGGGCGGATATATCAACAAAGAAGCTTCGGATTCAGACACAGAATATAAATATGTAAGCCCTCTTTTTGAAAAAGATATAACAGAAATAACTATCCCTCAATTTGTAAATGAGATATCCTACGGTTTCTTTTATTCTGATTATTTTGATAAATCAAAAAGTTTAGAAAAGATAAACGTAGATAATAACAACAATATATTTAGCTCCGATAACGGAGTGCTTTATGATAAAAACAAAAAAGCCCTCTTGTGTGTTCCGGAAAACTATTCAGCAAGTGTTTTTTCAATCCCTACAGGAGTCACAACCATTTATGGTTTCTACAGCAAGAATACAACTGATTTAGAAATACCGTCAACCGTAAAAAAGATAGCTTCGTTATCCGGTAAAACATACTTACAGAACAGCAATAACTGGTATTGTTCCAATTATAATGTGGAGAACAATATAGCTTCGATAAAAGTTTCCGACGATAACCCTAACTATTCATCCGGGAACGGCGTATTATACAATAAAACAAAATCGAAACTGCTGATTTATCCACCTAAAAAACCGGACAATCATTTTGCGGTTCCCGACTCGGTAGAAAAGATTGCGCCTAATGAGGCTGATGATTTCAAGCATTTAGTCACTTTATCATTTGGAAAAAATATAAAAGAAATCAACTTGCATAATTATCTTGAGTCCTCTATACAAGTCGTAAAAGGCTACAAAGGTACTGCCGCCGAGGATTACGCTAAGAAGAACAATCTTACGTTTGTACCCTTATAAGGAAAAGGAATATATAAAATATTAGGTTTTTATTCAAACATTTTCAAAAAGAACATAAACGTATTTTACAAGTTTTGAGATATTTCCTATAGAGCAATAAAGTCGAGCCGCCGCTTTTCAGCGACGGCTCTTTCCTATCTTCCTATCTGAACGCTATCAGCACATACCTCGCGTTATTCTCGTTGAGGCAGTATTTCACACCGTCCGCAGCGCTGCTGTCCTGTCGCAGA
>CADAEZ010000037.1:14503-16667 GCA_902787145.1 uncultured Ruminococcus sp. | reverse complement strand
ATAGTCGTTTATCTTTTTGACTGGCTCGGACTTTTGAGCGGAAGCTTCAACGCGGTTCTCGCCGGTTTTTTCGAGATAATAGTCGTAGTTGCCGAGGTATTTTGTCATACCGTTTTTGTCGAGCTTGAGCACGTAATCCGCGAGTTTGTTGATAAAATAGCGGTCGTGGCTGATTATCAGCATTGTTCCGTCGTAGTCAGCGAGGGTGTTTTCGAGCTGTTCGCGCGAGGCGCTGTCAAGGTGATTTGTCGGCTCGTCGAGCAAAAGCAGGTTGTCGCCCTCCAGCATAAGCTTGAGCAGACTTATCCTCGCTCTTTCACCGCCGCTCATCTGGCTGAGGGGCTTAAACACCTCGTCGCCCTTAAACAGAAAGCTTCCGAGATATGTACGAACCTTCGTCTCGGTCAGATCGGGAAACGTATCCCATACCTCGTCAATCGCCGTCTTGCTGAGGTCAAGATCGGACTGCATCTGATCAAAATAGCCGATATCGACCTGGGCGCCGTAGTCCACCATTCCCGTATCGCAGGACACACGTCCCAAAAGCATATTGAACAGGGTTGTTTTGCCGCAGCCGTTGTCGCCAATTATAAATACCCTCTCGCCTTTTCGGATATGAAACTCAACGTCGCTGAAAAGCTTTTTGCTGCCGAATGACTTCGACAGATTAGACGCTATTATAACGTCGGTGCCGCTCTCACGGCGAGGGGTGAGTCTCATACGCATACTATCGAGCTCGCTTTCCGGCGCGACAAGCTGTGCCTTTATACGGTCGGCTTCCTTTTGTTTACTGGCTGCCGTGATAAAGTTGCGCTCTCTGCCCCAGCGTTTTTGCTGTTCGACAATACCCTCGATTCTCTGAATCTCTTTGAGATCGTTTTCGTATTTATTACGCAGACTTTCGGTATAAGCTTGTTTTTTCTTTTTGAACTCGGTATAGTTGCCCTTGTACATCATAGTTTTGGTATGTTCGAGCTCAATCGTCTTATTTGTAACGCTATCGAGGAAGTAACGGTCGTGGCTGATTATCAACATCGAGCCCTTGAAGTCGCGTATAAAACTCTCCAGCCAGCTTACGGAGCTTAAATCGAGATGGTTGGTCGGCTCGTCGAGCAAGAGAAAATTTGACTTTGAAAGCAACAGCTTAAGCAGACTGAGCTTTGAGCGCTGTCCGCCCGACAGCTTACCGGTCGGCATAGAAAAGCTCTTTTCCTCAAATCCGAATCCGATTAACGCCGAACGCGCGCGGCTTTTGTATGTAAGGCCGCCCAGACTCTCGAATTTTTCTATGAGCGAGGTCTGTTTTTCGATATTTTCGGTTGTCGGAGAAATCGTGACAACACGGTTGAGATTTTCAATCTCAGCTTCCATATCAATCAAATTCTGAAACCCCGATACCAGCTCGTCGTACACACTGCGTTCGGGATGAGTGCAGGCGTGCTGTTGCATATAGCCGACTGACGTATCGGCGGAGGTAAACACGCTGCCCTCATCGGGCTCCAGCTCACCGTTGATAATGCGAAAGAGGGTTGTCTTGCCGACGCCGTTTGCGCCGATGAATCCAACCTTGTCGCCTTTTTCGAGCTCAAAGCTTACGTCCTCAAACAGCTTTTGCTCTACAAAGCTCATACTGAGGTTGTGAACGCTTAACGCGGGCATAGTACCCCTCCTTCCTATGTGGTATACAGAATTGTAAAATTGACAATATGAACCAGAATAACCGCCGTATAGATAATCACTCCGGTATAGATTATGAAGTTTGTAAACTTGTTTTGTTCCAGCTTAAAAATCTTATAGAACAGCCAGATAATAATACTCAGCGCCAAAGGCAGCATACACTTGACGAAAAAGCTTACGATGGGATATTCCATCATCGGCGCCATAATCGGATTTGCCTCACGGAACCTGCCGGTATCGATGAGAGTTTGGGTACAAAACCAATCGGCTACGTTAAGAAAATACAGAAAAAACAGCTTTGTGCCAAATCCGTACTGCCTGGGCCTGTCGTTATAACTTAAAACTAATTCTGACATAAAAACACCTCACAGGTAGTATTTCCCTATGAGATGATTTTATTCAGTTGATGACAGATATCAGTTCTTTCTCCACGCTCTGGGCATAAAGAGAATGAGGAGCGGATACAGCTCAAGACGTCCGGCAATCA
>CADAEZ010000037.1:0-14410 GCA_902787145.1 uncultured Ruminococcus sp. | reverse complement strand
CCGAGCCGACTATGGAGAATCCCGGTCCGGTGTTGTTAAGCGTGGTAATCGTTGCTGTAATATTTGTTGTAAAGTCAAATCCGTTGAGCGATACAATCAAAGTGCTGAATACGATAATCAGTACATAAATCATAAGATAAACGCTGACGTTACGCGTCACCTCGTGACTGACCTTTTTGCCGCTGACCTTGATTGTATACACAGTCCTGGGATGAACTATCAGCATAAACTCCTTGCGGACTTCCTTACACAGCATCAGCACACGGCTGACCTTGAATCCGCCGCCCGTACTGCCGGCGCACGCGCCGATACATGTCAGCATTACAATCAATGCCTGACTGAACGCGGGCCACTTGTTGGTATCCTCAATCGCGAATCCGGTCGAGGACAGAATCGAGGCCACATAGAATAAGCTGTGATGGAAGGAATCGAAAGCGTCGGGATACAGCTTCGATATATTTACGGCAATCATTATGGTAGCGAGTACTATGATTCCGATATAATACCATAGCTCCTCGAGCTTAAGAATATTCTTAAATTTCCTTGTGAGAATTAAGATATATACGTAGAAGTTAACTCCGAACAGTATCATAAACACGGACACTACTCCCTGGAGATAGTAGCTGTCGAAATGAGCTATCGAGTTATTATAGCATGCAAATCCACCGGTACCGGCTGTCGAGAAAGACGTTGTAACAGCGTCGAAGAAGTACATTCCGCCGCACATAAGAAGTACGGTCTCGATTACTGTAAGTCCTACATAAATCGCGTACAGGAGCATTGCGTAGTTACGCAGCTTCGGCATAGTTTTTTCGACTTCGGGGCCTGTAGATTCCGCCTTCATAAGGTTGATACCGGCGTTGCCGCCAAGCTTTGGGATAAGCGCGAGCAGGAATACAATAACGCCCATACCACCCAGAAAATGGCTGAACGAACGCCAGAACAGCATACATTTGTCGAGCGCCTCGATATCCTGCAAAATAGTAGCGCCGGTGGTGGTAAAGCCGGAAATACACTCGAACAGCGCGTCGATATAGCTGGGAATCTGACCGCTCATCCAGAGCGGAAGCGCTCCGACAGCGGACAGCAAAATCCAGCTCAGCGCGGTTGCGGAAAAGCCGTCGCGGCGTGACATCGGAATTTTCTTTGGCTTGTTTATCATAACAAGCGCGCCGCAGGCCATTGTCGCAAGACCTATAAACAGAAAATATCTGTAGTTATCTTCGTGATACCATAGACCGACAAAGGTAGCGAGCTGCATAGACATACCCTCTATCAGCAATACCCAGCCGAGAATACGGAGAATAGTTCGTTTATTCATATAACCCCTCTTTAAGGAATTTATTGTATATTATTTTAGAATATCCTTTAAGTCAAACAGACCCTTGTGCTTGGTTACTACGATTACGGAGTCACCCAGCTCGATAGAATCCTTACCTGTCGGAATAATAATCTTGCCGTTGCGCGTGATACATACAATCTGCAGGTCGGGCTTAAGCCCAAGCATAGCGAGCGGAACTCCGATTGCGAGGCTGTCCTCTCTGGCTTTGAACTCCAGCGCCTCGGCCTGATCGTTACAGATCGAATGCAGCGTCTCGATATTGGATCCCACGGAGTTCTGCATTGCGCGCACATACTGGATAATATACTGACCTGTGAGGTGCTTCGGATGAATAACAGAATCAAGCGGCAAGCTGTCTATAATTGAAAAACTGATGTCGTTGATTTCGGTAATAATCTTGGCGTCGGGGTTAACATCCTCGGCAAATATCGAAACAATGATATTCTCTTCGTCGGTATCCATAAGGGTAACAACCGCGTCCGCGTGCTCGATACCCTCGGAAATCAAAAGCTCCTGGTTCATAGCGTTGCCGTGGATTATGACTACGTTGTCGAGATTCTCACTTAGATGCTCGCAACGCGTACGGTTGGACTCGATAATCTTGACCTTTATACCGGAGTCGGAAAGCGACTTGGCCAGGTAGTAAGCGATTTTGCTGCCGCCGAGAATCAGCACGTGTCTGCTCTTGAGGTTAAGAACGCCGATTGACTTGAACAATCTTGTCGCGATATTGCTTGACGATACAATCGAGATAACGTCGCCGGGCTTAATCTCCAGATCACCGTTGGCGATATAGCACTCCTTGCCCCTCTCTACGGTACAGATACGCAGACCTTCCTTAAACAATGAGGCGCAATCCACGACTCTCTTGTTCGCAAGAGGCGAGCTCTCCTTGACCTTTACCTTGATCAGGTCGACAGCGCCCTTGGCGAAGGAATCAATCTCGACCGCTCCGGGGAATTTTATAAGTCTGCTGAGCTCCTGAGCGCAAATCTGCTCAGGGTTGATAGCCAGCGAGAGCATAAGTTCATCCTTGAGACGTACTATGTCCTTGGAATACTCAGGATTACGCACACGAGCGATTGTCTTTGGCGCGCCGGAATTCTTAGCTACAAGACAAGCGTAAAGATTCAACTCGTCCGAGGCCGTAACGGCGATCATAATATCACATTCCTTTACTCCGGCTTCAACAAGCGTGTTAAAGGTAGCGCCGTTGCCCAGGATACCCATTACATTCTGGGTACCGGCAATAGCCCCCAAAGCGTCGGAATCGGTATCAATCACAGTGATACTGTGACCTTCCTTATCAAGCTGATTAGCGATTGTGCGTCCTACTCGTCCGCATCCAACAATAATAACATTCATAACATTACCTCGTATGTGGTTATTTACAATCATTGTCATTTTACTACAATGATATTAAGAAATCAAGATATTATGAAAATTATTTTGAATGTTCGGCTACTACGGCAAAAAAGCAAAGCTCCTCGCTCTTGCTGTTGTTAATCAGGCTGTGGGAATGACCTTTAGGGCAGTAGTGACACTCGCCGGCCGAAAAATACTCCTCGTTGTCATCAAATATACACTTTGCCTCGCCGCTGAGGATATAGATTATCTCGCTGTTACATTCATGCTTATGATATCCGACGCTCGCGCCGACAGGCAGGCGGTTGAGCATAATCTTGTTGTCACGATCCGTAAACTGACGGGAAAACATACCGCCGTCGCCGCCTTTAAATTTTTCGAGAAAAGCCTCGGAAATTGAATTGAAGTTTATTATCATAATTATCACTCCTTAAAATATCAATACAAACGGAAGCTTAAGAAAAGCGTGTCTACGGCACGCCTTTCGCTACTCATCGCACGTTTCCGCGCAGCAGAAAACTGTGCGGAGAATACAAATCTTTTTTCTCTATAGGAGCCGGTAAATATGAATGAGCAATTTAGGAATTATTCTTTGAATTATAATTCAAGTATCGAGAATTTCCTATAGAAAAAAAGCCCACGCAAAACGCTTGCGTGGGCAAAATCAACTAGATCATTGGTCTTTCCTCTGTTATCTAAAGATTTAATTCGAAAGAAAAAACTAACTAGAACATCGGTTAGTACCTCATTAAACATCAAACAAATTTTGTATCTGCTAATAAACTAAACTAGCGCATTGGTCTTACCTCATAAAAACATCAAGTTTTCTGCTGACTAAAACTATCTAGCACATTGGTCTTACCTCTAAAAACAATTTTGTTTTCTGCCAACAAATTAACTAGCGCATTGGTTCTTACCTCATTGACTTAATATATGTAAAAACTATCGAAAAATTCTAAAATGAATCATGGGACTATCCCCTATCTATAAAAATCTTAAACTTTCTATAATTAAAATACATACATCGGACCTGTCTCCGTTAGACTAAAGTAAGTTTTTATAAACATAAATGATATTGAATTTCGAAAGTTGCCTCACCATGCCGCGTACGGCATAATTAGTTTGGTGGGAAACTCCGCTTAATATCTTTAATTGAAATCTTAAAAGGTCTATGTAACATATTCATAACCCCCTGTCTTGTTTGTTGTACATATTATATAATAGTTATCCTGATTTGTCAATACTTTTATAGAAAAAAATTAGGATTTTTTTAAAAAATTTTGTTTTTTAAAAAAATAATGTGAAATATACGCACAAACTATTGCAAATCAAAGCGTACTGATTTATAATAAAAATTGGGCGTGACTAAATCTTGGGATTTTAGCCACGCTTTTTTTCTTTATCAGAAATATATTCAAAGGATAACGGCCGCTGCTTGTGTGTGAGCAGCGGCCGTTTTGGGGGAAAATTGGTATAGAAATGTTGGTTGGCTGGTTAAAAAATCCTTTTTATCTTTAAAACTTCTAAATAACTTTTACCTTAAGCTTTAACCACTTGCCGTTTACCCGAACTTTAATCTTGGTTTTTCCGGCGCGTTTAGCCTTTACCTTGATATAAGACACGGTTTTGCGGCTTATAATCTTAGCCTTTTTGGTACTCTTAAACTTTAAATTAATACCCGGAGCTTTTCCGTAAATCAAAATTTTCTTACTTTTCCCCTTTTTTATTTTTATCGACTTTCGGTCGAGCGTCGGGCTGGATACAACTTTCAGGGTAAAATACCGTTTGTTCGCGCCTATCTGGGCAGTTATCTTCGCGAAGCCCTTCTTCAGAGCAGTAACAATTCCTTTTTGGTTTACTCTCGCGACTTTTTTATTTGAGGAGGAAAATTTGACGGTATTATTACCTTTGTTGAGCACAATCAGCTTTAGGGTTTTGCCGCAGCTCATTGTGCCGGTCAATATGTTAAGCCTCGGAATCACCGGACGGTTTGCCGGAGTAACTGCCGGAGTATTTGCCGGCGGGCCGACCGACGGAGATTTGGTTGGTTTTTCCGTAGGTTTCGGATTTGTTTGCGGCGGCCGAGTTGTTTCGCAAGGCTCAGTACAAACGGGAGCGGGTGTTGAATCTTCTTGTTCAGTCATCGTTGGTTCTGTACATTCATAAGTTTCGGGCTCAGTTGTGGGTCTGGGTTTGGTCTCTTTATCCGGAGTTTTTGTCGGGAATGTAGTTTCCTCTGGATCTGAGGACGACCATGTATAGAAATTCCCTTTATAATACTCGAATCCGGCTATAGACGGATTATACTCAAGCATAGGAGAAACATATGTGCCTGACTCGCCGCCATGTTCAATTATTTCTCTATCATCGATTTTTGTTGTGTACGTAAACATTACGTATGTATACTTATCGGAAATCAGCGTTCTGTAGAACACGCTGTTGCCGTAGATAAACTTGCCTTCCATCGGAACACCGGGGTAAGGAGCGTTTTCCGCGCCGTTGTCGTTAAACGCGTAGCAGTAGACATTCTCCAGGTTTTGGGCGTTCTCCAGATACAGATAAGACTGATTTTCCGCTTCCTCTGCCAGATCGGTCTCCGTGGGGTCGACCTCCCCGCCGTATCCGGATGAACCGGCTCCTTCGCCGCTGCCCTCTGTAGTTTCTGACGGAGCAACGCTCTCAGTAACCTCTGACGGAACAGTGCTTTCCGTAGCTTCCGGCGCTTCCGTCGGTAATACACCGGGTTCTGTGGGATCAATCTCTGTACCGCCGCTTCCGGATGAACCGGCGCCTTCGCCACCCTCTGCGGACCATGAATAAAAATTGTTGCCGTCGGAATAATATCCCAAAATACCGGGATAATAATCGAGTTGAGGAGACTTATTATCTCCGCTGCTGAAAATTACGTAAGTGTATTTTTCGGAAATATCTATGTAATACTGCGGAGTACCGAAATCATCGTAGCCCGGGCCTTCCATTTTTACGCCGGGCCACGCGGCATTCTCCTCGCCGTTGTCATTGTAGGCATAGCAATAAATATTACCCCAGCCGAGGTTATCGGTAAACTTTAGGTTACCGCCTACTTCTCCGCCGGATGAACCGCCGGCCGAACCGGGATCTCCTCCGGCATCTCCTCCTTCGAAGAATGGATAAAAATCGTTGCCGTCGGAATAATATCCCAAAATACCGGGATAATAATCGAGTTGAGGAGACTGATTATCTCCGCTGCTGAAAATTACGTAAGTGTATTTATCGGAAATATCTGTGTAATACTGTGGCGTACCGTAGACGTCATAGTCCGGACCTTCCATCTTTACGCCCGGCCACGCGGCATTCTCCTCGCCGTCGTAATTAAAGGCGTAACAATAAATATCTTCCCAACCGAGGGTGTCGGCAAACTTTATTGTTTCGCTTCCTTCGCCTCCGCCCGTATAACCCGGCTCAGTCGGTTCGTCGGGAGTCGACTCGCCGGGGGTAGCCTCGTCGCCCGTCGCGAGGTCAGTTGAATTCGAATTTTCATAATTTCCGGTGATTTCCGCCGCGTTTACGCTGAATGTGCTCAGCGCAACAAGTACGGCAATCACCGCCGCCAATCGTCTTTTCATTCTTCTCCCCCGCTTTCATATTCAGCCGAGCAGGCCAGACTCAGCATTTCGTTTTTATCAAGAAAGCCTGCCAACTCAAACACATATCCGTCCTTTTCCCATGTAAGGACTGTAGTATCACCGTCGTTTTGGACGACATAACCTATACCTTTGTAATTCTCTTTTCCTATGAACTCGATATCTGTAGCGCTTTTGTAGCTTTCCTTGGTAAACTGCTCAAAGCTCAGATAGTTGTCGCCTTTTGTATAAATCCTGAACAGGTGATCATTCTCAGTGCCGCTGTCCGTAAGCTTGTAGCCGTCAGGCACAGCGGAAAGAGCGTACAGCTTTTTAAGCGTTTTGGGATATTCTTTGCTGTTCTCGGTATCGTACTCGATAATCTTTACTTCCCCGTGATTGACAAAGAAGGAGAATATCTTGTCTCTTATAGCTCCCACACTCAGCGCGGACACCAAAATTATCATTGCGGCTACCATAGCCGCGAGAACCTTGCGCGTTTTTGTCAGGGTTATTCTTTTGTATACGGAGTTTTGGGACTCAATGAGCCTTCGCATCTTGGCGTCAAACTCACTCGTGGTATCAAACGGCTTTTCCTCCAAAGAGTCAAGCTGTTTGTTTTCGTAGATTTCAAGCGCTTTTTTCAGCATATCGGTTTTGATTACATTATCCATAGAACTCTCCTCCTAAATATTTTTTGAGGGCATTTCTCGCGCGTTCCAGACGCTTTCGGACTGTTTGCTGAGTAATAGACAGCGACGAGGATATTTCTCTGTCGCTCAGGCCGTGGAGGTATCTCAGCAATAAAATCTCACGATATCTGTCGGGGAGACGGGCGATTACATCCGCCAACATCTCTGCCTGCATTTTAGACTCGATTCTATCGGATACGTCGGAGTTATCCGCCATATTCTCGTCAAGCTCGATGATTTTTTGCCGATGGTTTTTGGCGTAAATAGTCTTTGCCGCGTTTTCGACTACAATCATCACATAACCCTTGGTTCGCGGACTGTCGGCGTCTTCGAGCTTGGATGTGTTTTTCATAATCCTCATAAAAGCCTCGTGGACGGCGTCCTCGGCAAGAGTCGGTTCTCCGAGAATCTCGTAAGCTTTTGTAAGCATAAGATTCCTGTATCTGATATACAATTGTTCGAGCAAGCTCTTGTCACTGTCGGCGGCAAGAGCCAAATAAAAAGCCAGCATAATTTTCCCCTGTTTTATCAAAGCCGATTCATCTAAATCAGGCCTTAATAAAACCCTTCTATATACTATAACCCTGCGAGAGGCGATTTTGTGACACTTTTTTTGAAAAAAATTTAAAAAATTTTTAAAAATTTTTATTTCGTCATATTATATCACATTTCAAAGTGTACGTAAACCTGTTTTTTATACAATTTGCTCTTTTCAAAATATGATATTAAACTGACTACCGCCAACTTATTGACTAAGATATATATATATGATAAAATAGTATGATTAAAATTATATGATTGAAGTGAAGTAAATGAGAATTGTTATAAAAGTAGGCACATCCACCCTCGCTCACCCGACCGGACTGCTCAACATAAAACGCGTGGAGCAAATGTGCAAAGTTATATCCGACCTCAAAAACGCCGGACACGAAATTATACTTGTATCCTCCGGCGCTATCGGAATGGGACTCGGCAAAATCGGCTACACCTCACGCCCAGACGACATTCCTACCAACCAGGCTGCCGCGGCTATCGGCCAGTGCGAGCTGATGTATACTTATGACAAACTGTTCTCTGAGTTCAACCATACTGTGGCGCAGATTCTGATGACAGGAGCCTATGTCGCGATTGAGGATTACGGCAAAAACCTGAACAATACGCTCTTCCGACTTATGGAGCTCGGAGTTATTCCGATTATTAACGAAAATGATACAGTAACCACAGACGAAATCGTAATCGGCGACAACGACACACTTGGAGCTACAATCGCCCTGTCGGTCAAGGCGGACTTGCTTATACTTTTGTCCGATATTGACGGACTGTTCACCAAGGATCCAAACAAATTCCCAGACGCAAAGCGTATAGAGGTTGTTAACGAAATCACCGACGAGATAGAACGTCTCGCGGGCGACAGAGGCTCGGTACTCGGCACAGGCGGTATGATCACAAAAATCAACGCAGCAAAAATGGTAACCGAAAAAGGAATCGATATGGTTGTCGCCAACGGCAAAAACCCGGAGATTCTGTATAATATATTAGAAGGGAACGCGGTATGCACGCGGTTTATAGGTAAGAAAAATGACAACTAAAGAATTACTTATCAAAGCAAAAAACGCCAAATCTCAGCTAAATCTTGTATCGGTTGAGAAAATCAACGAGGCTCTGCTGGCGATGGCAGACGCGCTGGTGGCTAACACCGACAAAATACTTGAGGAAAACAAAAAGGATCTTGACAAAGCCCGCTCAACCGTGAGCGAGGTTATGCTCGACAGACTTTCCCTCAGCAAAGAAAGAATCGAAGGGATGGCTCAGGGCGTCAGAGACGTGGCAAACCTCCCATCTCCCGTAGGTAAGGTGCTCGCGAGGGTTGAACGTCCCGGCGGACTTGTTATCGAAAAGACCGCGGTAGCTCTCGGAGTTGTAGCGATCATCTACGAGAGCCGCCCGAACGTAACCTCCGACGCCGCCGCTCTGGCTCTTAAGAGCGGCAACGTATGCGTGCTTCGAGGAGGTAAAGAAGCTCACGCAAGCGCCAAGGCGATTGTAGACGCGCTCGGAGAAGGACTGGAAAGCGTAGGACTCAGCCGCGACTTTGTTCTCCTGGTAGAGGACACTACAAGACAGAGCGCCACCGAGCTTATGACTGCCGACGGATTTGTTGACCTGCTCATTCCGAGAGGCGGCAAGGGACTTATCTCGGCCTGCGTCAGAAACGCAACGGTTCCGTGTATTCAGACCGGCACGGGAATTTGTCACATCTATGTAGACAACTCGGCTGATATTGATATGGCCGTCAAGATTATTACCAACGCTAAAACAAGCAGACCTTCCGTATGTAACGCAGAAGAGGTTTTGGTTGTAGCCGAAGGAATCGCCGACAAATTCCTCCCTGTGCTCAAAAAGGCATTGGTTGACGACAGAGCGGAGAATCCAGTTGAACTGAGGCTTGACGAAAAAGCCGCTAAGATCATCGACGGTGTACCCGCGGGCGAGAATGACTTTGACACCGAATTCCTCGATTATATCCTGGCTGTTAAGATAGTAAAGGACGTAGATGAGGCTATAGACCACATCAACACCCACTCAACCGGACACAGTGAAGCGATTGTCACAAACGATTCGTCAGCAGCCGAAAAATTCACAAAGAGCATCGACAGTTCATCGGTATACGTCAACGCAAGCACAAGATTCACCGACGGCGGAGAATTCGGACTCGGATGCGAAATGGGTATTTCGACCCAGAAGCTTCACGCCAGAGGTCCAATGGGTTTGCAGGAGCTGACGACTTACAAATACATCATAAAAGGAAACGGTAATATAAGATGACAGATTTTGGATTTATCGGCGCCGGAAATATGGGCGGAGCGCTGGCTACCGCCGTCAGCAAAAGCACAAAAAGCGTGCTTATCGCGGATTTTTTCGCGGATAAAGCCGAGACGCTTGCCGAAAAACTCGCGGTTAAATCAGCCGACAACAATACCATCGCCGAAAGCTGCCGTTACATCTTCCTCGGCGTAAAGCCCCAGATGATGGCGGAAATGCTTTCTTCGGTTTCGGGTACTCTCAGCGGCAGAGACGACCTTGTGCTTGTAACAATGGCCGCCGGGCTGAAAATTGAAACCATCAGAAAAATGGCCGGTAAGGATTATAAGGTTATCAGAATTATGCCCAACACCCCCGTTCTGGTCGGCGAGGGCGAGGTACTGTACTGCGCCTCCGAAAACGTGAGCGATGATGAGCTTAGATTCTTTACAGACAATATGAGATTCGCCGGTCAGCTTACAAGAATCGACGAAAAACTTATGGACGCGGGCTGCTCGTTATCAGGCTGCGGTCCCGCCTTTGTATATATGTTCATAAAGGGTCTCGCCAAAGGCGGAGAAAACTGCGGAATCGATCCCGAAACCGCGCTCGCCTTAGCGGCACAAACTGTTATCGGCTCGGCAAAGCTGCTCACCGAGAGCAAGACAGATCCCGATATTCTTATTAAAAATGTCTGTTCGCCGGGCGGTTCTACTATCGAGGGGGTAAAGTCTCTCGAATCGGACGGACTCGAGGAGATTGTTCAAAAGGCCGTAAACGCGGCTTATAAAAGGAATTTGGAACTGGGTAAAGCATAAGTTTAGGGGTTTATACTAAGCTTCCGATAAACGCTTTAGCTTTTTAACAAAATAAATGGTTAAGTGTATCATTGAATCTTAGTATCAGGAAATTGGGAATTAATAATGAACTTTAATATGCTGGACTTTATTTGGACTTTTAACAGGCTTGTTATTCTGTTTTTTTCTCTTTTTTACTTTTACCAAATAGTCTACATTGTTTTTGCGCTATTCGCAAAACTGAAAAAAAATAAAAACAATATAAAAAATCGACGGTACGCGGTTATGATTGCCGCGCGAAATGAATCCCTGGTTATAGCGGAGCTGATACGAAGTATCAAGGCTCAGGATTATCCGTCCGAGCTAATTGATATCTATGTTATCGCCGACAACTGCACCGACAACACCGCGCAGATTGCCCGTGACGAGGGAGCGAACGTGATAGTCCGTTTCAACGACGAGCTTATCGGCAAGGGCTACGCGCTCGACTACGCGTTCACCAAGCTAAAGGAACAAGGTATCCGGGGAAAGTACGACGGATTCTTTGTTTTTGACGCCGACAATGTTCTTGACTCAAATTATATTTCGGAGATGAACAAGGTATTCTGTGACAAATACGTCGCCGTTACCAGCTACCGAAACTCCAAGAACTTCGGCGACAGCTGGCTGTCGTCCTCGTATTCGCTGTGGTTTTTGCGCGAGGCCAGATACCTCAACAAGCCGCGTATGCTGCTCAACACCAGCTGCGCGATATCGGGAACCGGATTTCTTTTGCGGTCCGATATCGTTGAAAGAAACGACGGATGGAAGTTTTTCCTCTTGACCGAGGACATCCAGTTTAACGCTCAGGCGGTTCTTAACAACGAGCAAATAGGATACTGCGAGGACGCCATATTCTATGATGAACAGCCGAAGACCTTTAAACAGTCATGGAATCAGCGTATGCGTTGGGTAAGAGGAACATATCAGGTGCTCGCCCGCTACGGAACAAAGCTCTTTGCCGCAATGTTCCGCAAAAAGCCTTTCGCGAAATTCGATATGCTTATGGCGATGGCTCCGGCGATGTTTATCACGTTAATCAGCGTTGTTGTAAACCTTATATTCCTTCTGCTCGGCGTGTTCGAAATCTTTACCGACACAGGTTTTATCCGTCTTACGTCACAATCGCTGTTTAACACGTTGCTCAGCTTTTACACGGTATTTGCCGCTACGAGCCTGCTGACGCTTATTACCGAATGGAAGCGCATCAAGGCGCCTGTTATCAAAAAGATACTCTCGGTATTTACTTTTCCGTTTTTTGTATTTACATACATACCTATTTCGATTGTCGCTCTTTTCAAAAAGGTTGAGTGGAGCCCGATAAAACATACGGTAGTAAAATCCGCCGAGGATTTCAGAGAAGATTAACAACTAACCGAACAGATTTCAGTCTGTTCGGTTTTTGTTTTATGCCAAATTAAAAAAATTTATGATAAAGGTTGATATTGTCCACCTTTATGTGTTATAATGTAGTATCTAATACTACGTCTGTCTTTTTGGCAAATTGTAGGAGGACTTATATGGAAAAATTAATCACATTCGCGGTACCATGTTATAACTCCGCGGAATATATGGAGCACTGCATATCAACCCTGCTCTCAGTCGGTGAAGACGCTGAGATCATTTTGGTAGACGACGGCTCAACAAAGGACAACACAGCCGAAATCTGTGATCGTTACGCAGAGAGATACCCCAATATCGTCAAAGCTATTCATCAGGAAAACGGCGGTCACGGCGAAGGCGTTAACCAGGGATTGAGGCACGCAACCGGAATGTACTACAAAGTTGTAGACAGCGACGATTGGCTCGATACCGACGCCCTCAGAGAGGTTATGATCAAGCTTAAGGAATTAAGCGAGCAGAAGCTGGATATGATGGCCTGCAACTACGTATATGAGCATGTTGAGGACAACACTACCCACACTATGCACCTAAGGAATGTATTCCCGGAAAACACTGTTTTCACCTGGGATGACATAAAGGGTTTCAGCGTATCACAGTGTCTTTTGATGCATTCGGTTATTTACAGAACCGAGATGCTCAGGGAATCGGGCGTTGTGCTGCCGAAGCATACATTCTATGTTGACAATATCTTCGTTTTCACTCCCCTGCCCTATGTAAAGAGCATTTACTATATGGACGTTGACTTGTACCGTTACTTTATCGGCCGCGAGGATCAGAGTGTTAACGAAAAGATTATGGCGTCACGTATAGACCAGCAGCTCAGAGTCACAAGGGCAATGATTGACGCGCACAGAATCGAGGATGTTTACAAGGTTAGCGCCAAGCTCGGAAAATATATGAAGAAATACATAGCGATGATTATGACAATCTCCAATATTTTCTGTGAACTGTGCGAATATCCCGATAAGGATCAGAAACGCAAGGACATCTGGAAATACCTTCGCGACAAAGACGAAAAGCTGTATAAGCACGTTCGCTACGGTTGTATCTGGAGCTTCGCGAACTTCCAGAGCTACCTCGGCAGAAAACTCGGAGTATTACTCTACAGAATCGCGAGAAAGATTTATAAGTTTAACTAAGCATATTGACACGAAAAACGGTCGGGTTTTCCCGACCGTTTCAGATTATCTTAAGTCCCTTGCTTGATTTTGAAAAATTCCTATAGAGCAAAACTAAAAGCCGCCGGGTAAACCCGACGGCTTTTTATGAATAATATTAAATTACTCGTTGATAGCGATAACAGCGCCTGAGCCTACTGTTCTACCACCCTCACGGATAGCGAAACGGAGACCAACCTCGATAGCGATTGGTGTGATAAGCTCAACGTCCATCTCTACGTTATCACCAGGCATACACATCTCTGTGCCCTCTGGGAGAGAGATTGTACCTGTAACGTCAGTTGTTCTGAAATAGAACTGTGGACGATAGTTGTTGAAGAAAGGTGTGTGACGGCCGCCCTCGTCCTTAGTAAGAACGTAAACCTGGCCGCGGAACTTTGTGTGAGGGTTGATTGTACCCGGCTTAGCAAGTACCTGACCTCTTTCGATCTCAGTTCTCTGAACACCACGGAGGAGCGCGCCTACGTTGTCGCCGGCCTCAGCATAGTCAAGAGTCTTTCTGAACATCTCAAGACCTGTGCAGACAACCTTTCGTCTCTCTTCTGTAAGACCTACGATTTCTACCTCGTCGTTAGTGTTGATCTTTCCTCTTTCAACTCTACCTGTAGCAACTGTACCACGACCTGTGATTGTGAATACGTCCTCAACAGGCATAAGGAAAGGAAGGTCAGACTTTCTCTCAGGAGTAGGAATATACTCGTCAACAGCGTCCATGAGCTTGTGGATGCACTCGTACTCAGGAGCGTTAGGATCTGTAGATGTGCTTGTAAGAGCAACATAAGCGGAACCGGGGATGATAGGTGTATCGTCGCCGGGGAACTCATACTCGTTAAGGATGTCTCTGATCTCCATCTCTACGAGCTCGAGAAGCTCAGGATCGTCAACCTGGTCAGTTTTGTTCATAAATACAACGATGTAAGGAACGCCAACCTGACGGGAAAGAAGGATATGCTCTCTTGTCTGAGGCATAGGACCGTCAGCAGCAGAAACTACGAGGATAGCGCCGTCCATCTGAGCAGCACCGGTGATCATGTTCTTAACGTAGTCGGCATGTCCCGGGCAGTCAACGTGAGCATAGTGACGCTTAGCTGTCTGATACTCAACGTGAGCTGTGTTGATTGTGATACCACGCTCTCTCTCCTCAGGAGCCTTATCGATGTTAGCGTAGTCTACGAAGTCAGCAGCGTCC
>CADAEZ010000036.1 GCA_902787145.1 uncultured Ruminococcus sp. | reverse complement strand
ACAACGGTTATCAGGATGTTACTTATGACTATTTGATGGGTCAACGTGAGCGTACAGACGAAATGTATGCTGATGACTTCCTGCAGGAAATAGCTATCGGCGGTACTGCATTTGAGAAAAAGACTGAAAACAGCGCTAAAACCACCAAGGCAAAGGTCAAAAAGGTAAAAAAAGATTATCAAACGCTTAAACAAGACAATCGCCGCCTGAGAGATGCGCTAAGGGCAATAACCAAAAAAGTGAAGATTGTCGAAGAGATTCTCTACAAAACTGACACCGTCAAAATAAAGGCTGATGAGAGCGGTTCTCCCAACGGCAAAGTTTCCAATAAATCACTCGACGCAGAAAATTCCAATAACGGTTCTGATTCTCCGCAAAGAGGGTCTGAACCCAAACATTAATCTAAGTGACATTACCATAATGTTCTTATAACAAAGGTGAGCAGGTTTTTGTACCTGCTCACCTTTTGTGGATTATGTTATGAGTATCTAAACTGAGACAAACATTTATAAAGTTACCTTTCACGCCTTAAATAGGGCTTTTATGTCTGTCAACCTGTCGCCGAAGGGATATCCGTCGGCTACTCCTCTTCTGTCAATCAGTACTCCGTTTCTGTCGTAATCGGGATGCACCATTATTTCAGTGTCGTCGGGGTGAATGACCTGAGCTAAATCCGACATTCTGCCAAAATATGATGTGGTCTCGAAGCCGAGTTCTATCCAGCGTGAATTGTCAGTCAGTCCGGTTATAATAGGACGTTCAGGGGTACTGAATGTTCTGTTAATACGAATACGTTTTATATTATAATCCTTGCAAACTTCGGCAGCAAGCGGCGTTACGGGCTTATACAGGTGGATATTGTGATGTGAATCAGCGTGAAATACGGGAATACCTTTTGACTTTATCATTTCAATCTGAGCACTGAACTCAGCCTTAACTGCAGTCTGTTCACTGTCAGTCAGTTCACGCGGGTTTTTTAGGTAACCCTTATGAAAAAGTCCGTCCCTCACAAAGGCGGGAGTACTCCTCATAATATCTGTCAGAGGACTACCCTCAGTAAGGTTAAGGTGAACGCCGATTTTGTCGGTAAAACCGCTGTCATACGCCAGCCTTATCGCCTCGTCAAAATACTCGCCCGTAGACATCATAGTTGTATGGGTAATCAGCCCCTCGCCCATTGCCTCGGCAATAGCCAGCGAACAGCTTTCTCTCAGTCCGTAATCGTCGCCGTTGATTATAAGCGACATTATAACATCACCACCGTTGATAATAAAAAACACGTCATCCTGAGTGAAGCGCAGCGGAATCGAAGGATCCCCTTCCTAATCCCATCGTCATCCTGAGTGAAGCGCAGCGGAATTGAAGGATCCCCTTCCTAATCCCATCGTCATCCTGAGTGAAGCGCAGCGGAACCGAAGGATCCCCTTCCTAATCCCACCGTCATCCTGAGTGAAGCGCAGCGGAACCGAAGGATCCCCTTCCTCTTTATAACGGCAGGATAACGCACTAATAAACCGACATCTATGAGAAGGAGGTCCTTCGGCTGAATTGCTAAAGCAATTCTGCCCTTCGGGCACCGCTCAGGATGACGAGCTAAAGCAATTCTGCCCTTTGGGCTTCGCTCATAATGACGGACAGTGGGAGAGCACAATGGCTCTCCCGAAAATTTAATCCCTTATAACTTACTTCTTAGCCGCTACCTTAAGCGAGCTGAGGACTGACTTTGTAACCTCATCGTCGGACTTAAAGCCGTAGCTCTGTACTGTAGCGATTCTGCCGTCTACAGTGGCGTAAATATGCATTACGTCTGTGCCGGAGAAATCATAGGTAACTCCCGTCCACTTAGCGCCCGCGTCAATGCTGACGTCCTTTGCGCCCTTGTTCGCCTCGCGGGTAGCCTCGATACCGCTCTTGGCACTATCCTCGTCATCCGAAATTGTGATGAGGAAATAGTTCATAGCATTATCTTCCTTGGAAATGTTTACTACGTCGGGGTCTTTCTCGTCAAGTACGCTTCCACCCTTGAGTTTCATTCCATCGGGTACTGCCACGGTGATGTTGCCCCATGTCTCGGTCTTTACCTCGGCCTGCTGAGCCGGCTGGGAGTTAGCGTCACCGGATGAGCTGTTACCTCCGCATGATGCCATGGCGAAACAGCAAAGTATTGCCATTACCACGGCTGTGAATGTAATAAGTTTTCTCATAAGTTTGCCTCCTTATTTGATTATTATTATGACAATCTTTCGGATTGTCTTGGATTTGAATTGACAAAATAATATATATTAACTAATCTTTATCAACATTCTAACAGATAAACAAGCTAATGTCAACAAATATTTCTTTAGACAAACTATAGATTGATGTGTTATTATATAAAAAGTTAAGGAGTGTCAGATATGAAAAGAATAATACCATTAATCATCACTTTTGCGGTCATAATTTCACTGTTCACCGCCTGCGGCACGGATAAGTCCAAGGACGACAGATATCATCCTTTATATATAAAGGATGACCTTAAAAGCAAAAAAGCCGTTGCTACGTTCTACAACAGCTACAACGGTAAAAGCAAAAATGTAATAATGAAAAAAACCGATGAAAGCAAAGAATCATATACGTTTTACTGTGAGGGCAATACCGAACGATACAATATGGCATACATCACATTCGGAAAAGAAAAGTCAATTGAATTCGCCTTTAACAAATGCACAAGCGGCTGGCACAGGACAAAGGATAATCTCCTACCCTACGCTCACGGCAAAAAGGACGACTACTATCCAAAGTACGATGAAGTCATCCTGAAAGGACACGGCTATGACAAGAACATTTACATATGGAAGCCGGACGACTATGACCCCGAATCAGCCGAAAAATATTCCACCATATATCTGCTGGACGCGCAAATTGTCTCCCCTATTAACAGTGACGGACGAGACCTCGGAGGATGTCCGCTATTTGTCGAGCAGGTCAGAGATATGACTGCTGCTACGGGGCGAAAGGCTATAGTAGTGCTGATTGACAATGTATTCGCGCGCGACTTTGAGCTTGTACCCGAAATCGGGGAATCTTTAGACGAAAAGTATTACAAAAAAGCCCATAACACCGACGAAGTTGCCGATTACGACGCTATGAACGGAAGCGAATTCGCCGACTTTACAGCCAATACACTCGTACCATATATTCAAAAGCACTACAACGTCTATACCGAACCAAAGCAAAACTCGATTGCCGGAGTATCACTCAGCGGACTGGAGGCATTTTATATCACTATGGAATACCCGAAGGTTTTCGGAGCAGTCGGCGCGATCTCTCCCTCACTTTGGGAGTATGACGACGCAACCTGGAACAAATATCTGAGTAGCAAAAAATTCGGCAAAAGCTCGCCGATAATATATCTGTATACGGGTTCCAAAAAGCATGATACCGAACCGCACGTCTCACAAATGTATAACCGTCTTAAAAAGCTCGGCTATCCCAAAGACAGGCTGATACTGCATCTAAATCCAAAGGGAGAACATTCGGGATACCACTGGAGGAGCATTTTTTCGGAGTTTCTTTGTAAATGGTCAGCCGTTGATTGGTAACGCTGCGACAGAGTGATGATTTTTTTAGAATTCTCCGCTTACCGACACAGTTAATATACTCCTCATAAAAATATGTCGGGCAGATAGAATTGTATGATAAATCAATTCTGTCTGCCCGACATTTACATTCAACTTTTAATTTTTAACTAATAAAATCACTTATTATTCTTGAGCTTATCCTTTAAGCCCGACACAGCGCCCGATACCATGTTGTCAATCTCATCAAGCGCGTCGCTGACGTCGTTCTTGCCTTCGTTGATTTTTGACTTTACGGCATTGTCAAGCTCATCCTTTGCGTCGCTGAAATCCTTTTGTGTATCTTTCTTTTTCGATTTAAAGAATCCTTTCAGCTCGCTTACAGCACCCTCAACATCGCTTTTACCCTCGTTCTTTTTGGATTCAATCACGTTTTCAATCTCGTCGATTGCTCCGTCAACGTCGTTTAGCGCTTCGTCGTGGATTGAGTTTACTTTTGCCTTTACTTCTTCACGTTTTTCTTTAGTGTCCATAACTAATCCTTTCATTTTATTTTATATTCTTCTTTTATATATTGCCCCAAAACCGCGGCAATATTACTTAACTTTTCCTTCCCGTCCTCAGGCATGGCCTCGCTGGATACCCTGACGTAACTGCCGTCACTATCACGGAATTTGCATACTATCAAAGCGCCTGTCATACTCTGCGGATTACTGAGTCCGCGCCAGTCACGCAGTCCGGATTTTTCTATAGCTTCCATACACTTATCTACTGCCTCGCGCGGCACAAGATAAGAAATACAGCTTTCACTCTCGTCTGATTCGGTCTTGCAGTAGACGTTAAGCATAACGAGACTGTCGTCGGATGTATATTCGTACACCGCAATCTCGTCATATCCATCGCCTCCAACGGTAGCGACCGTGGCACAATAGTAGTCTATAAGCAATACGTCCGTTGGATTCATAGTTTAGTTCCGTTTCTTTTTTATTCTTATATCGTCGCCGAAAAAGTCCAGCCTCTCGCCTTCTCCGATAATCCTCGACACAAAACGGTCGGAATAAATCTCCCGAAGCTCGCTGACCTTTAGGTTTGTGTTTACAATAACCGGCTTGCCGGCGGAGATACGCGAGTTAAATATATTATAAATAGCCGGAGTGGTGAACTTGTTGTTAAATTCAGTACCCAGGTCGTCGATTATAAGCAAGTCGCATTCCTGCAGGGTATCCTCTATACTTTCCTCGTCTCTGCCTGAGCGCGAAAAATGCTCCTTCTCTATCTGTGACACAATTGTAGGCGCCGATACATATACTACCCCAAAGCCTTTTTTTATTACCTCGTTGGCTATAGACAGACTGAGATGGGTTTTTCCAAGTCCTGTCATACCAATCATCAAAAGACTTTTTGAGTGCGGCGTAAAATTTTCGGCATAAGCCTTGCATTTTTCAAGAATCGCACTGAGCTGGTCATAGGAGGAACGCGGATACCCGTCGGCAACCTCCTTGCTGTAATAATCCAGGCTAAAATCGTCGAAGGTGCAAAGGCTTAGCGGAGATTTGCTGTTGAGTTCTCGGCACGCGGCCTCGACCATAGCGTTTTTGAGGCAAGAGCAAATAACTGTTTTATTATCAAGCTCAATATACCCGGTATCGCCGCATTTTTCGCAGCAATACCTCGGCTCGGTATCCTTTATCGAGTAACCGTGCTCGTTTAGCAAAACCTCATATTCCTTTTGAAGTCTTTGGTTCTCCTCCTTAAGGCGCAGGAGTTCTTCCTTAACATTACCTCCGCCAAGAACAGCCCTGCCGGCTTTTATACCGCAGGATGCTATTTCTCTCTCGTATTCCCGCGCCCGGGGGATTTGAGAAAAAATCCTCATCCTGCGATTCTCAGCCTCTCGCTCGGCGTCGAGCTTACGCTGTTGTATTAGCTGCTTCGCCTGACGGCGAACCTTTTTGCTGTAGCCCATAGCTTTCTCCTCTACTGTATCTTGTCGAGCTCGTCAATATCAAACGACGAATTGTTTTTCTTTACGACAGATTTTTTAGCGTCCAGCTTTTCTATATCCTCGGGATTCGCGATACCCGCGTTATGCCAGCGCTGCAACACCTTGTTGATATAAGCAAGCGACATCTTTCCGGTATTATCTACACAGGTTTCGTATGCCGCTCTGAGCATCTCATCGGAAAAATGCCAATCTCCTATCCACACATCGACGTAAGATAGCTGCTTTACCGTAGGCGAACCAACGTTGTGAAGTCCGAAAACCGAACTAACGCGATTCCAGTTCATTGATGAAGCCTTCGCCTTTTTAATGCTATTATCGGCAGCTTCCACAGTATCAATCCCGTTATCAGCCCATCGTATTCCTAATCGCTCAATCGCGCGCATATTGCCCTTGCCGACGCTTACACAGTAGTTGACGAGCATAATTATAACCTCTCCCGGAAGACCGAGTGTGTCATACAGCATTACAACAGTCGAGGTATCGCCGCTCGACAACGGCTTCGATAGTGCCGCCTCAACCTCAGCGAGTGTAAATCGGAGGTTATCGTCGGCGCTGACCCTTTGCGCAGCCGTAATGATATCGGGTTTTTTAGGACGTGACACAACTGTCTTTTTGGCGGCGGGCTTAGTTTTTTCGGCAGGCTTTTCGGACACTGACTCGTCGGGAAACAGTTCTCCGTCCCTTTCACACAGGACATTCCTGTCGACCCAGAAGCGTATGCTGTCCTTTACATCGGCCTCGTGAATCAGCAGCGCGTCGCCGATTTCTTTATTTGTAAAGCTTTTATCTGAATTTCTCAGCAAAAACAATAGTATCTTTAACTGTTGGGGCGAACAAAGCTTTAAGTGTTCATCTACAACCGTACTCGGTACCGCAAACACCGAACCCCAACTTCCCAAATTGATATGTACAGACATATTTTCATTCCTTATCCTAATATATCAATTAGTATAACATAATAAAACAATTATTTCTATATATTTTTTTAAAATACACATTAATTAAAATAATCCGGGCAGATAAGTTCATATTTTTTGATGAACCTATCTGCCCGTTATTCATTTCACAATATTCAATTTCTCTCGACTGCCTGTCGCAAAGCTATTGAGAGCTGGTCGGGACAGGATGTTCCCCTGCCGCCGCAGTCAATACCGCTGAGCTTTTCGATAGCTTCATCGGCACTCATTCCCTTTACAAGTGCACAGATCCCGGTGGTGTTGCCCATACATCCGCCGATAAATCGGCAATCCTTTATAATGTTGTTGTCGTCAAGCTCAACGCTGATCCCGCGTGAACAGACTCCTCTGGGTGTATAATTATAAGTCATAATATTTACCTCTGTGTTTAAAACTATCAACCAATGAAGTAGTCTAAAAGAGTATATCCTTTCTCAATATAAACTCCCGTTGACTTTGCGGTTTCTTCATTTACAGTATCTACTCCGCTGTGCTTTTCGGCAGTGCTGTCGTAGATTACGAAAGGAACAGGATTCGAGGTGTGCGTCCGGATATCGAGCGGTGTCGGATGATCAGGACAAATAAGAACTTTAAAATCATCATAGTCCCTAAGGAAGCTTATCACCGGAGCGAGAATCTTTTGGTCAATCAGTTCGATAGCTTTGACTTTGTTCTCAGCTTCTCCCCTGTGACCGCATTCGTCGGGAGCCTCAACGTGAACATATACAAAATCCTGTCCGCGCTTAAACTCCTCTATGGCGGCCTTGCGCTTGCCCTCGAAGTCGGTATCGATATAGCCTGTGGCTCCGTCAACATCAACGCTTGTCATATCGGCGCAGATAGCGATTCCCTTTAGCAGGTCAACCGCCGAAATCATCGAACCCTTAAGCCCTGTTTTGCCCATAAAGTTTGCGAGTTGAGGCTTTGTACCCTCGCCCCAGAACCACGCTGAGTTAGCAGGACGCTTGCCCTCTGCGATACGCTTTTTGTTCACCGGATGATCTTTTAGCAGGTCATAGCTTTTTTTCATCATATCGTATAGCTTGTCGATATCCTCTCCCTTGGGGATATAATCCCCGATTACCCTGCCGGGTATATCGTGAGGAGGAGTCAGCTCACCGGGATGAGGATTGCCCTTATCCCACACCAAACAATGGCGGTACGCTACCCCGGGATAAAAACGGAATTCGTCACATCCAAGATTAGCCTGCAAACATTCTATAAGCTGACGCGCTTCGTCGGTCGATATATCGCCTCCGCAGTAATCCACCATATGCTTATCCTCGTAGTTGTCCTCGTCGGACAGAGTAACAAGATTACAACGGAATGTCACGTCGGTATCCTTTAGGTCGATACCGATACTGGCCGCCTCCAGCGGCGAACGTCCGGTATAACAGTCAGCCGAATTATATCCGAGCACCGCAAGGTTTGCTACGTCCGAACCGGGCTTCATACCGTCCTGAACCGTTTTTACGAGTCCTACCTCACCCTTTGAGGCGAGTTCGTCTATCATAGGTTTTTTGGCGACCATCATCGGAGTTTTGCCGCCGAGCATTTCGGTCGGTTCATCCGCCATTCCGTCGCATAACATTACAAAATACTTCATTATCGTCCCTTCTTATTCAAGAGTTCCTGTACTGAGCGCCTTTAGATAAGCGTTAATAAATCCGTCGAGGTCGCCGTCCATAACCTTGTCAATATTACCTGTCTCGAACGAAGTACGGTGATCCTTGACCATTGTATAAGGCATAAACACGTATGAGCGAATCTGACTTCCCCAGGTAATCTCCTTCTGGACGCCCTTTATATCCTCGATTTTGTCAAGATGCTCTCGCTCCTTGATTTCCATAAGCTTTGACATAAGCATCTTCATAGCCACGTCGCGGTTCTGGTACTGACTTCGCTCTACCTGGCTCGCTACCACGATGCCGGTAGGAATATGAGTAAGTCGAACGGCCGAGGAGGTCTTGTTAACCTTCTGACCACCGGCTCCGCTGGCACGATAAACATCCATTTTAATATCTTCGGGATTGATGTCCACGTGTATATCGTCGTCGATTTCGGGCATAACTTCCAGTGAGGCAAAACTTGTATGACGTCTGCCCTGTGAATCAAAAGGAGATACGCGCACAAGCCTGTGTACTCCGGCCTCACTTTTTAGATATCCGTAGGCGTTCTCTCCTTCTACAAGAAGAACGGCGGACTTTAGCCCGGCCTCGTCACCATCGAGATAGTCTACTGTTTTTAACTTGAAATCATGGTCGGCAGCCCAGCGGGAATACATTCTAAACAGCATCTCGGCCCAGTCCTGAGCCTCGGTACCGCCGGAACCGGCGTGGAATGTGAGAATGGCGTTGTTCTTGTCATACTCGCCCGTAAGCAGAGTTTTTAACTTCTGCTTGGCAAGCTGAGTCTCCACCGCTTCTACCTCGGACAAAGCCTCTGCATATAAGCTGTCGTCCTCTTCCTCGTTAGCGAGCTCAATAAGCGCGTGAGCGTCATCATAATGCTCCACAAGCTTATTATACTCTTCTACAGTACCCTTTAGTACACCTGTCTTTTGCAGAACCTTCTGTGATTTTTCCACATCATCCCAGAATCCCGGCTCCGTAGCCTTAAGCTCCAGCTGCTGTATTTCGGACAACATAGACTTCATTCCCAATGCGTCCGAAAGATCGTCGATATCGGGTCTCAGCCCTTCGAGACGCAGCAAAAGTTCTTCAAACTGAACCATATAATCACCTTAATTACTATTTTATGGGAGACGCTCCCATAGATTATGATCATTTTATACCACTCAATATTATATCAAACGACCGGTAAAATGTAAATACTGCTATGTTCAAATAAAAAACTATTATAGTAGCTATTTTTGTACATTACCACGAAATGGCAGTTATTGATTTTTTTATAATAATTTGTTATAATCTATGAAAAGTAATAACGAAAAGAGAATAATATGAACTTTAGTGAATACAAATGTCCTGTTTGCGATAAACAGTTTAAAGACGGCGATGATATTGTCGTTTGTCCAATATGCGGAGCACCCCATCATCGGGAATGCTATGAGGCGGATAACCGCTGTGCCTTCTCGGATAAGCACGATGAGGGCTTCGAATTTGGCAAAAGCTCTGATACACAGGAGAATCCGGACGAACAGTCAGACGTGATAATCTGCCCCAGATGTAAAAGTGAGAACCAAAAAGGAATGTTCTATTGCGGAAAATGCGGGTTCCCTCTCGGAGCGCAGGATGCTCAGTCACAGCAAAATCCGCAGCAAAACCCTCAGGGTATGCCATTTTCAGGATTCGGAACGTCTTTTTCGTCAGCCTTTGACCCTATGGCGGGCGTTAATCCGCAGGAAGATATGGGCGACAGCGTGACAGCGGGCGAAATCTCAAAGTTTGTCCAGAAGAACACGCCGTATTTTATCAGGGTTTTTAACAATATAAGACTATTCTCGAACAGCCGGTTCAACTTCTGCGGCTTTCTGTTCGGAGGAGCGTATCTTCTGTATCGCAAGATGTACAAGCTCGGAGGAATACTATCCGCGGTTATGATACTGATAACAACGGCGGAGCTCTTCCTCAGCTACAACATTATGCAGGAATTGTACAGCGACTCGGTCACCTCGTACAGCGATATGTTCAAGGTCATTTCCAACCTGAGCGTAGATAAACAGATGATGCTGGTTTTCGCAGCGCTATTCTCCATACTTAGCTTTTTACTGAGAATCATAATCGGCGCATTTGCGAACAGGTGGTATTTCGCTCACTGTAAGTCCGAAATCAAAAAAATTAAACAAGCAACTGATAATCCGCAAAAAGACATCGAAGCTAAAGGCGGAGTAAATCTTGCTATAGCAATCAGTGTAATGGCGATTATCGTTGTCATAAACGAGCTGCCTTCGCTGATGCAGATGATTCAATAAACGAAAGGAACAGACTATGAAAATACGTAAAGCAATAATCCCCGCTGCCGGATTCGGCACAAGAGTACTTCCGGCTACAAAGGCAATGCCTAAGGAAATGTTCCCGATTGTAGACAAGCCGACTATCCAGTACATTGTTGAAGAGGCTGTAGCCTCCGGCATCACTGATATACTCATCATTACCAACCGCGGCAAGGGTATTATGGAGGATCATTTTGACTTCTCACCTGAACTGGAGTATTCGCTGAAAAAAAGCGGAAAGCTCGACTTTTTAGAGCAAGTCAGGGGCATCGCCAATCTGGCGGATATATCTTTCATTCGTCAAAAAGAAATGAAAGGCCTCGGACACGCGATACTGAGAGCCAAGTCGTTTGTTGGTGATGAGCCGTTCGCGGTATTATTCGGCGACGGAGTAATTGACTGCGAGAATACACCCGCGATAAAGCAGCTTATCGACGCTTACGGTGAATACGGTGAGGGCGTCCTCGGCGTAAAGCAAGTGCCTGAGAGCGAGATACACAAGTACGGCTCACTAAAGGTAGAAAACCTGCACGACAATGTGTTTAAGTGCACAGATATGGTAGAAAAGCCGCAGACTCCCGAAGAGGTACTTTCCCTCTACTCAATTACCGATAGAGTAGTGCTTCCGCCAAGCATTTTTGAGATTCTGGAAAGGACTAAGCCCGGCGCAGGCAACGAAATTCAGCTCACAGACGCTATGCGCGAAATTGCCGTATCTCAGGGTATGACTGCCGTAGAAATTATAGGCGACCGCTTCGATATGGGCAACAAATTCGGAGTCCTGCAAGCTAACATTGAAATGGGATTAAAGCATCCCGAGACAAAGGATCAGCTCAGGGAATACATAAAAGAATTAGCGAATAAACTATAAAAAAGCGTGCATATCTGCACGCTTTTTTGATTTAGAAACGTCATTTTGAGTGATGCCCGGAGGGCAAAACCGCGAAGCGGTTTAGTCGAGGAATCCCCTTCCTCATCCCGCCGTCATCCTGAGCGGAGCGCAGCGAAGTCGAAGGATCTCCTTCCTCTTTATAGCGGCAGTACAGCGCATTAAGAAGCCGCCATCTGTCATTGTGGGATCCTTCGGCAAGCTCAGGATGACGGCAGATTTTTAATACCAAATCGCAATCTGCTTAGGACTGTGTTTTTCATAGACCGTGTAGCTCTTAAATCCGCAGATTCGAGCCAGATCTATCCCCTTTTCGAGTCCGTTGCCGAGTTTTTCACAGTTATGAGCGTCAGAGCCCACGGTAACAAAATCTCCGCCGAGCTCCCTGAATCTTCTTACAATATCAAGCGACGGCAGCGTCTCGCCGATTGGCTTAAACAATCCGGATGTGTTGATTTCAATCGCCTTATGACGCTTAATTACAGTCAGCAATATCTCGTCGATAACCTCGGCATAGTCCTCCATATTCGGCCTAATACCAGTTTTCTCGACAATATACCTGAACGGATAGTTAAGATGAGCGAGGCTGTCGTATTCAGCATTTGCGGCTGTATCCAGAATCTCATCAAAATACCTGGTCAGCAAGGGCTTTATTCCGGCTTCTTCGTACTCCATATAGTAAAAGTCCTCTTCTCCGAGCAGATTATGAACCGATGCCAGGATGAAGTCAAAATCCGTAATAGCGAGTGCCATTTTGGTATATTTTGGTTTATGCATAGGCTCGCCGAGCTCCATTCCTTTCAGCAGCTTAAGCCTGCCCTTGTATTCCTGCGCAAGCTCTTCGACATCGGTCACAGACTGAGTAACCTGCTTCATAGCGTTGCCGAATATACTCTTGTCGCCGAGTCCGATTTCGGGAGCCTCCATATGGTCTGTGATTGTAACGCAGCTTATGCCCTTTTGGATAGCCGCCTCACAGATTTCACGGACTGTGCTTTCGCCGTCGAACGAATTATTTGAATGAACGTGAGAGTCACAAATATTCTTCATAAGTATCACCATTTTTAATATAACACATCTTGTCGTCATATGCAAACAAATTCAAATATTTTTCCGAAAAAGAACACAAAATATTCAAATATATAGTATACTTTAGAAGTTAAAAACTTTTAACCCCGGAGGTTGTTTTATGAACGCGATTATTTCAGTAGTCGGCAAAGACTCTGTCGGAATCCTGTCAAAGGTAAGCTGTGCCTGCGCGGACAGCGGAGTTAATATAGTAGAGGTCAATCAGAGCGTTCTCAGGGATATGTTTGCTATGCTTATGCTTGTTGAACTCAACAAAGATGACGTCGCTATCGACGAGCTCAGAGAAAAGCTCGCAAAGGTAGAGAAAGAGACAAACACCAAAATCCACGTTATGCACGAGGACATATTCAACAGTATGCACAGGATTTGAGGAAAAGACTATGCTTGAAACCAGAGATATTTTAGAAACCATAAATATGATAGACAACGAGAATCTTGACGTGCGCACCATTACAATGGGAATCTCCCTGCTTGATTGTATGGACGAGGATGTGGACAAAGCCTCGGTTAAGGTATATGACAAGGTTTGCCGATACGCCCAGGATCTCGTAAAAACCGGCGAAGATATCGAAAAGGAATACGGCATCCCGATTATCAACAAGCGTATATCGGTAAGTCCGATCGGTATGATAGCCGCACCATGCCAGAGTAAGAACGTCGTAAAATTCGCCAAGTCACTTGACAAGGCAGCCGGCGAGCTCGGAGTTAACTTCATCGGAGGCTACTCGGCATTGGTACAGAAAGGCTTCTCTTCAGGCGACTACGCGGTAATCGACAGTATTCCCGAGGCGCTCGACATCACCGAGAGAATTTGCTCCTCGGTTAATATTGGCTCAACAAAAGCCGGACTCAATATGGACGCGGTCAAAATGATGGGCAAGGTAATTAAGCAAACTGCCGAAAGAACCGCTGATCGCGACTGTATCGGAGCGGCAAAGCTGGTAGTATTCTGCAACGCACCGGAGGACAATCCGTTTATGGCCGGAGCCTTTCACGGTACCGGAGAGGCTGATTGCGTAATCAATGTCGGAGTTTCGGGTCCCGGAGTCGTTAGAGCCGCGCTCGCAAAAAACGGAAAAGACAAAAGCATTGACGAAATCGCTGATTTGATAAAGAGAACCGCCTTCAAAATCACACGTATGGGTCAGCTGGTCGCCAAAGAAGCGTCCAGGAGACTGTGCGTTCCGTTTGGAATTGTCGACCTGTCTCTTGCTCCTACTCCGGCAGTCGGCGACAGCGTTGCTTATATATTGGAGGAAATGGGACTAGAAACCTGCGGATGTCACGGCACAACCGCCGCTTTAGCGCTGCTTAACGACGCGGTAAAGAAAGGCGGAGTAATGGCATCCTCGCACGTAGGAGGACTCAGCGGCGCCTTTATCCCGGTATCCGAGGACGCGGGTATGATAGCTGCCGCCAAAAAAGGCGCTCTCGACATAACAAAGCTCGAAAGTATGACCGCGGTATGTTCGGTAGGACTCGATATGATTGTCGTGCCCGGCGATATCAGTGAGGAGAAAATCTCGGCAATCATAGCCGACGAGGCGGCAATCGGAATGGTCAACTCCAAGACCACAGCCGTAAGGCTTATCCCCGCGATCGGCAAAAATGCAGGCGACGAGCTCAGCTTCGGCGGATTGCTCGGTACAGGCCCGGTAATGCCGGTAAGAGACGGCGATCCGTCGGAATTTATAAACAGATGCGGACGTCTCCCCGCTCCGCTGCAATCACTTAAGAATTAATAAGAGGCTGTCGCATATTTTTGCGACAGCCTTTTTTATTAGTGACCAGTGATCAGTGATTAGTGATCAGTGAATGACGTGTAGACAGAATTTATAAATTATTACACTTCTGTACCCGACAGAATCTGTATGCGCTTCGCGCAGCGAAATATAAATACGCCAGGGAAATATAGTTATCTTACAGCAGAATCTGTCTGCTCGACCACAACTGGTCACTGGCCACTAATCACTGACCACTAAAATGTAAAGGGAAAATCCCTTTACATTTTTCCATACTTATCTATAATACGCTGAATTTTTTTCCCGAAGAGAGGGGTCAGAATCAGCAGGAATATCACGTTCGACACCGCGTAGATAAGCGTTATAGGAGCTGAGGCTGTTACGGACGCTATAAACCTTTCGGGGTTAAAGCTGTTATCTGCCCACAAGGTTGTCCAAACATCCATTATCATCGAATATGCTATACCCGATAAAACTGCGTATATACACAGAATAATCCTGCCGCGCTTTAGCGGATCGGACAATATCCCGGCAACAAGCCCGATAATACCCCAGCTAAACATCTGGAAAGGCGTCCACGGTCCCTGTCCAAAATAAAAATTCGATATTACCGCCGACAGCGCTCCCGTCAAAAATCCAAGCTCAGAGCCAAAATACATTGCCGAAATCACCACCATAGCGGTAACAGGCTTAAAGAACGGTATCGGAGCGAACACAAACCTTCCGGCTACTGTCAGCGCGGTCATAACCGCAAGGATTACCACCTTGCGGCTGGAATTGCCGTCGAAGCTGACTAAAAATGGTACACAGGACAACAGCGCGATAATAACCGTCACTACCGCGTAATACTTATCTCCGAGCACAGCTCCGGCTATAATAACCAAAGCTGTCAGAATCAGGGTAATTACAATGCAAAGATTACGTTTCATCCGTCTCACCCGCTCTTATACATTCGATTACTTCCTCAGTTGTGACAGCGTTTTTAAACACTCCCCTACTCATTCTTGACGCGAGGGTCGTGTAGAACTTGTTGTTGGCGAAAAAGCTGTTAGAATCATTTTCCACTGTAACCGAGCCGTCAAACAACAGTCCACATCTGTCGGCATATCCGGCGGTTAGCAAAATAATCCAATCCCTTGGTCGGCTCGTCCAGTAACAATACGTCAGGATTAGTCAGCATAAGCTTGCACAATGCCGCTCTCTGCAGCTCGCCGCCGCTTAAATCATATGGATGACGATCAAGTAAATGAAATATGTTAAACTGCAAAGATAATTCTTCAAAAGAATTATCAATTAGATTCAAATCCTCCCGCAACGTTTCTTTTACAAATAAAGCCCTTGGATTCTGTGGCAGATAGACGGTTTTGTTCGACGTATTCCTGACCTTTCCTCTGTATGGCTTCATAAATCCGCCGAGAATACTTAGCAGAGTAGTTTTTCCGCTTCCGTTTTCACCCAGCAGGGCAAAGAACTCGCCCTTATAAATACACAAGTCACAGCTGCGTAATATATCCGGCGAGTTTCTTTCGTATCTAAACCAGACATCTTTTGCGGATATTATTTTATTATCTTTATTTAATTCCTTTACAGAAATATAATGACTATTCGAGTACGGCTCAATCATTCTTTTACCGTCCCGGCAATTCAGCGGACAATCAAAATCAAATCCAAAAGCGTTGTACACTCTTACCGGAGCCGGCAGGGTTCTCTCTATTTTTTTCCCCTTTAACTTTTCGGGTATTTTATTTGGCGAATCCACAGCTGATATTTGTCCTTTTTCGATAAACACTATCCTGTCCGCAAGTTGATAAATCTCCGACAAATGGTGCTCTGCAATTATGATCGTAGACCCGAACTCGCTGTTGATACGCCTCAACATTGTGATAAAATCAAGAGCTGATATCGGATCAAGCTGAGCCGTCGGCTCGTCAAGTATAATAACATCCGGGCGAGTAATCATAACCGACGCGAGGTTGAGAAGCTGCTTCTGTCCTCCCGAAAGCTCCGAGGTTTTCCTGTCAAAGACGTCAGACAATCCGAAATACGATACAAACTCCGACACAGCCGCCCTCATAGTCTTGTTATCAGTACCGAGACTTTCAAGACCGAAGCACAGTTCAGACGAAACTCTGTCTGTAACAATCTGAGCGTCCGGTTCCTGAAAAATATATCCTATTTGTGACGCGGAGGTTCTGTCGGATATATTCTTTATATCCTCGCCGTTGTACAGTATCTCTCCGCTCATTTCACCGAACGGCATAAGCTCTTTCTTAAGCATTCTGAGCAGGGTGGTCTTTCCGCAACCTGACTCTCCGATTACGAGCAGAATTTCCTCGTTTTTTATATCAAGATTCACGTCACGAAGGGCGAAGGAATCCGATTTGTTGTATTTAAAGCTCAGATTCTTGATGCTGAAAATTTCCATAAGCCCTCCCTCACTTCATATAAAAACGGCAGTAACACAATTATCCCGAACGAAACACAGCTGACTGCCGACAAAAGGCTGAAATCCGAGCATACAAAATCAGGATAATAGCTAAAGCTGTGTCTTTCTGTTACGCTCAGCGCGGCCAGAAATATAAATATACCAAGCACGATTCCGTCTCTTCGTGAAAACCTGAATCTTGTATAGGACGTCCTGCCCCTCAGGCTGTAGCCCCTCGCTCTCATACTATCCGAGGTTATAACAGCATTTTCAAGGCTCTGTGATATCACTGCCGAAAACGAACTGATATAACGCCTCAGTCTACAGCGATTATCAGACAGGCATTTTTGCGCGTTGTTAACCTGTCTAAAGTTGTGTATAAGCTCAGGCACAAACCTCAGCGTCATAGATACAGCAACGGCTAGCCCCGGTGATATTCGTCCGAAAACGTACATATACCTCTCGCTGTCAAAAATCTCGTTGAAGCATCTGAACCAGTATAATACACTCACAACCGCGACGCCGAGAACAACTCCGTACACAAAAGCCTCCAGCGTAACGCGATTATCGTTTATAAAAAACAAGGCGGTCCTGCCGTTGTGCGAAAACAACGGATTGGTGACCGCTATCAGAAAGAATACCAAAAAATAACCCCCGATACTCCTTGCAACCGCTCCCACACCCTGAATCATAAGCGCGAACAGCAAAGCCCCCATCAGGGAGCTTACAAGATATATCGGGTTAAAGCTGAACACCGAGAAAAACGTGACAAATACAAAATAGCAAAGCACGAACCCCGGATGCAGATTTTTAAATGAATTCATTTTACCTTGTACTTATTACCTATATCGGCTCCTAGGTCACAGGTATAAAGCCACTTTACAACATCTCCGTCGCTGAGCGTAACAGAGTTACAGCCCTTGTCAGGGAACTTGCCGTTAACACAATATTCCCAGCCCGAAAGGTCTCCGCACTCAAACTCGTACAGATAGTCGATTCCCCTTATATACAGCGAATCGCCTGAGCCCTGGTACTCAAACTGAATCTGTTTTTTCTTACACGCTTTTTTTAGCGCGTCAAAAACAGTATCGCCTTCCCCGATAGATACCTCATAATCCGTGAGGATATCTCCTCTGACGCGCTCGCCGCCCTTTTGATACTTGACAGCTGTATCGCAGTTTACGGTAAGAGTTACTGTTTTTGTGCCTTTGGATTCAGTCTCTTTATAGTATTCATCAGCGGATTTTACCGAGCATCCGCCGAGAATCATCAGGAGTATAAGACTAATCGTCAGAAGCTTCTTCATCTTTTTTCCTCGTCTTAACTACAACCAAAACCGGATAGCATACAAACAGCACCGCGAAGGTAATGTACAAGGCTGTCTTTTTTTCTTCCTCAGCCCTTCTGTTTCTTCTGAACTCCGCCTCATCCGAGCTGGATTCATCTTTCTCGATCGCTTCAGGCTCTATACTATCCTCTACCTTTACAGGCTTTTTCTTCTTAGCTTTTATCACCTTTGTAAAGGTGATTTTGGACGAGCCGCTGGTAGACTTTAGCACGGACTTAGACTCCGTGGGACTAGTGTTTTGCTTATTATCGGCTTTATTTTTGGCTTTTTTAGCAACCTTGGATTTTGTTTTCTTAGTTGTGACTGTTTTTGAATGTGATTTTGCGGAAACAGTTTTTTTGTTTATCGCCTGATTCACCTTCGTGGTGTTCGACGGGGTACCGGCAGTAAAGTCATAGAACGACTTGCTGCCCCTCATATATCTGGAACAGCCTACGAGAGCGCACAGGCTCTGGTATGTGGCGATATTGTTGGCTTCTTCACCCTTAAAATGAGAGAACGCTCCGTTCTCAAGTTTAAACTGCAATAATCCGTCCACAACGCTGTTGCCGTCCTTGATAAACCTTCCGTCTGAAGCAGGATTGATTCCTTCGGCTACGAGCGCGAGTATAACCTGGGCTGTGCTTTCGGCGCAGGTTTTGCCGGAGAATGACTTGTACGAGCCGTCAGACGACTGTCGTGATGATAAAAGCGAAAGTGATTTATCCACAGCGCCTTTTACTCCGTCCTTACTTTTATATGGTGAAAGAGCCTGTACAGCGATAGCGGTAACGTCGGTATCGGCTGACGAGCCCATAAGCGCGAATCCGCCGCTCTCAAGCTCCTTGTCAAGAATCATCTTGACCATATCCGTCCTGTTAGTCTCGGCGTCATCGGGAATCGAAAAATTCTTGGAATCGAGCAGCAACAGCGCGTAAGCTACCGAGTTCACTCCCTGAGAATCCAGGTTCCTGTGCTTTGCGCGGTTATAGGTGCAGTCGGCGAGCAGGTTATGACCGTTAACATCGGTAATACTTTCTCCGCAGGCGAGCAGCGCAAGAGCTACTCTCTGCATATCGGTAACCTTACAATCGGCTAAATCGCCCGAATAAAAGGAATTGACAGTACTCTTCAGCGCTGAGACACTCGCGGAGTTGCGGCAGTTAACACCGTACAGCGAAAGCGCAATATAATACCAGTCCGAAGCCGAAGTTCCCGCCTGAGAACTCAGGTTGTTGAGTAGCTCATCAGTAGTTTTGGCTCCGAGAGATGTACTCTTGTACGAAATAACTCCCTCGACAGCGGATGTAACGCTGTCGAGAGAATTAGCAGAGGCAGATATGGATGTAAAAACCGCGCTTGCGGCTATTATTATACAAATAACTGACGATATTACGGATTTACAGATTCTCATAACTTTACCTCTGAATAGTTATTATTTTACGGTAACAGAAAGCTTAAGCTTCATACCGTTTGTAGTAACGGTGATTTTTGTCTTACCCTTTGATTTTGCCTTTACTACGCCCTTTGCGGACACAGTAGCAACCTTTTTGTTTTTGGACTTGAAGCTGAGCTTGCCCGACTGACCTTTAACCTTTATTCTAAACTGCTTATTCTTCTTAAGCTTAATCTTGCTCTTATTCAGCTTTGGGTTCTTAACGGTAATGCTGAATGTCTTTCCGGCCGCAGTAATATTCGAGGTACCCTTCTTAAGAGCTGTGAGAGTACCGTCGGCGCTTACCTTGGCAACCTTTGAGTTAGAAGATGAATACTTAACACTGCCTGATGCGTTCTTAACCTCAATCTTCTTTGACTGACCTACATACAGCGACTTAATCGCTGTAACAGATACCGCGGGCTGTACAACCTTCTTGGTATCGGAATACTTAATAACTTTATCGGGAACCGTAGTCTCAGGTACTGTAGTCTCCGGTACTGTAGTCTCAGGTACAGTAGTCTCCGGTTCAGTCACAGCCTCAGACGCGAACTCAACCTTATAGTCGGGAGCTAAACGACATACCGCAGGAGCACCGCTCGCCGACTTTTTATTAATCTGCAAGCTCGCCGAACCTGAAAAGTCCTTAACGTCAAATGTGATTTTTCCGTTAGCGTCGGTGGTAAATGTTTTGTCACCCAGACTAACCTGAGCGTCGGTAATCGGCTGTACTGAAGTAATGGGATTGTACTGCTCGTCCCATTCTGTGGAAAGATAAGTGAAAGTAATTTCGCCCGTGTTAATACTACTGAGGTTTACATCGGGATAAGCGCAGGGATAATCGCCGTAATAAATAACAATTTCATCACCCTCACGGGCCTTGTAAGAACCCATACCAACATCGGGACCTACGCCGTTGACAGCATACTGCCAGCCGTCCCAGCCATTAAATTTAGCGGATGACACACCGTTGATTGAGCTGACATAATCGCCGTAATCTCCGCCCTCAACAACAACGGAAATACCCTCCTCGGCTGTATCAACAGCCTTAAGGATATCAAGGACAGTCTCGTCCCCGGTGAGTGTGTAATTGCCGTAATAGAGGTTTTCATCTACACCCTCAATACGAACAATGACATTTTTGTCCTGCGCGGCAACGGCGGATATTGAACATACCGACGCAACAAGCAGAACAATCAATAGAATTGACAAATACTTTTTCATAACAGAACCTCCTGACGCGCAGCCTGAAAAAGCAAGGATACGCGCGAACACTGCTTTTCTCCAAACGCCCAAGAAAAACAGCATCATACGAGCACGGCAGGTCTCCCGGCTGACAGTCATAGCAGAACGCGCCTTCCCAAAAACTCAGTGGCACAATGCGCTCCTTTCGGCTGAACACGGTAATGGCTGTTGCGGCGGATTCAGACCGCCTTCCCTATTAATCCAAGGAACCGTACAAGCTATATTCAGTTCGATAAATAGTATATCACAAACATAGAAAAAAGCAAGTAAAAATATTGACATTTTAACTTTATATGATATAATTAAGAAGTTAACATTGAGCCGTCGCCAAGCGGTAAGGCACAGGACTTTGACTCCTGCACTCGTGGGTTCGAATCCCGCCGGCTCAGCCAAAAAGAGGGCACCCAAAATGGGTGCCCTCTTTTTTGGCTGAAAAAGGCGGGAATCGAAAGGCCGTATAGAAAATCGTCCGGTGGACGATGTTTATACATTTCCCATTTTTACAGCTTGTAAAAAATCTTTAGCTTCATTATTGGGATTTGCTTTTTTTGTTGCCTCGATATCATACCAAACATATTCTAATCCGTGAACAATAATAGGAATACTATTTCCAAATTTGTTCTTGATAAATCCCTCAGATTGTAATCGGTTGGCAACTTCTGCTGCGATATTTACAAGTTCATAATGACCTACGGGACCCTTACCAACATATTCGTCATTTTCATCATACTCATCTTCTTCGGACTCATAACCGATATCGGTGATTCCGTTTTCATTATACCAATCAAAAAGCGCGTCAGTTATTCTGTTCGGTTCAAGCGGATCTATTACAGATGTTTCATCTTGGCTCCAAAAGGCGTAATTCCAGCGTTCTTCGTCATATTTGCCCGCACCGTCACAAAAATCTTCGGTATTGTAACTTACAGCTAAAGAAGAAACGTTTTCGAATCCACTATATTGAAAATCCTCATTTGAATATACAAAAAACGATATAGCGTAAATTCCGTTATCATCCCAATCGGATACGATTTC
>CADAEZ010000035.1 GCA_902787145.1 uncultured Ruminococcus sp. | reverse complement strand
CAGGGCTATTTTTCTCTCGCAAACTCCGGGCTTAATGTAGTTTAATACTTCATAATATGCTTTTTCGGTAATTTCCTGAGCTTTTGAGATGTTTTCTATCTCATCATCTGATTTAACCATTCTTAAGTTAAAAATCTTTCGGCTTAACGTATCGTCCGAAATTACAGATACACCTATTGTATTAAACTCGCGTAATATCCTGTTGTAAAAATCAAGTCTGACATCCGAGGATTCGATCATAACAGTGTTTATATTATGATTTTTTAATATTTTTTTCGTATCCTCAATCAAAGAGCTAAACTCAATTACCTCACATACTGTACAATTCTTTCTTGCGGTTTCGCTGTACCTGAAATCAACAAGAAGATAAGAAGCGTCCTTCGTAACGAGCATCTTACCCTCGCTGTGTTCAACTCCCGAAAAATAATAAACATTATTCTCATCGGATATAAATAAAGCATGAGAATCATCATCAAGAATATTTCTCAGTTTGTTTATTCTTTCAGATTGAATAGACAATTATACCATTTCCTTTAACGCGATAATAGCCAACATATAGCTTGATTTGCCGAATCCGGCAATCTGACCGACACATACGGGAGCAATAACCGAGTTATGCCTGAATTCCTCCCTGGAATGTATATTAGACATATGAACCTCAACAAACGGAATATCAATACAAGCGATAGCATCCCTTAGAGCATAGCTGTAATGTGTCAGCGCTCCGGCGTTAATAACTACACCGGCATAATTATCTTTTGCTGAATGTATTCTGTCTATGAGCTCACCCTCGTGATTTGACTGAAATATATCAGCCGAGAAACCATTTTCCCGCGCAAACGACATAATCTGATTGTTTATGCTATCACTTGTTTCGGCTCCGTAAATGTTTTTTTCACGAACTCCTACCATATTAAGGTTGGGTCCGAGCAGTATAAGAATCTTTTTCATTTTAATCACCCTGATACAAAGTAAGAAAGGCGTGCCTATGGCACGCTTTTCGCTACTCATCGCACGTTTCTGCGTAGCAGAAAACTGTGCGGAGAATAAAAATCGTTTTTTGCTCTATAGGAGCCGGATAAGATGATGTTAATCTTAATCCCTTGCTTTAAAAATTATACAGTATTTGAATAATTCCCTATAGAGAAATAAAGCGGACAGATGGCTGTCCGCTTAAGTTTTACCTATATTTGCGTTTACGTGCTGCTTCGGATTTTTTCTTACGCTTTACAGATGGCTTCTCGTAAGCCTCTCTCTTGCGAACCTCCGCAATAACGCCAGCTCTGGCACACTGTTTTTTGAATCTTCTTAAAGCGCTTTCAAGAGATTCATTTTCTTTCAGTCTTACTTCTGACATTTCTATTTCCCTCCCATCTGACATGGGTAATTTGCATACTGCACTAAGCATTATACAATAAACGACTAATTATGTCAAGAGATTTATGTAAATTTAGCACAAATTTATTTATAATTATCGAAAAACTAACAAATAATCAATCTATTTATCGTATATCCAAACAGATTATTCAGATTTTTTTGAATATAATCGACAATAATTTGTCATATCCTACAAGCTTTCTGAAAGTATTCAAAAGTATCGATACAATCAAGCTAACCAAGAATAAAATCACAAAATCCAAAAAGGCGTTATTAAAGATAAAAATATACTGCTTCAACACAAAAAGGAACAGCGCGTGAATAATAAACATTGTCCCGGAATAGCTGCCGATAAAAGCCAATGGCTTAACAAAAAGCTTTAATCGTACAAACACTCCGAAACCAACGCAAATCGCAACCGCTGACACGGAACTGAGCATACCCTTGATATGACATATATTATCATTTATCAGCGCTTCCCGAGAGATCATCAGTAAAATTGCCGCAAGCATACATATTGTAAAACCCGTGACTTGAAAAAACGGGCGCGAGAAAAACGATGATAATCTGTTCATAACATTTCGCTCGGCAAATACAACTCCGATAACTACAGCAGGCAAATAATCAAGATAACTGCCGCCGTTATATGTAACAATAGAGTCATTTAAAAACAGACTGACAATAAAGGCAAGTATAATTGTTAGATAACCGAATTTTCGGGATAAACTGATGATAAGAGGAACTATGAACAGTATCATTTGAGCAAGGCACATATACCAGAATACACCAACAGCTTTTCCTGTACCAAACAAATCTGATACACCCATAAAATCAAGCAGCAAATAAACTACATTACCACTGTATATTTCATCAAATGAATGGCCCATAACAAAACAAACGGGAAGTATTAAAACATAAAGAAACCAAAACGGCATCATAAGCGACAGCCATTGTTTTAATACAAAATAATTTTTGTTTTTTAAGTTCAGGTACTTATATGAAATACCGTAAGCTGATAAAAAGACAAAAACCCATACACACACCCTTGCGCCAACGGCAACAGCGGATAAACTTGAGCTAAGCTGTCCGCTGCTGACTTCCTGCGCCCAGGGAAAATGATGAAACAAAAGCAGAATAATAGCAAAGCCTTTACAGACATTAGTATTCTCTTTCGTAAACATATCTGCTATTTAACAACAATATTTACAATTCTTCCCTTAACGTAGATTTCTTTAACAATGTTTTTACCCTCAACAGCCTTTGCGACATTCTCGTTGGACTTAGCCTGAGCGAGCACATCATCTTGCTGCGCGTCGGGAGAAATGTTAATTTTCGCTTTGATTTTACCGTTAACCTGTACGGCTATCTCGATAGTTTCCTCGACGCATTTGCTTTCGTCATACTCCGGCCAGGCCTGTTCGGCAACTATTCCATCTCCGAGATTACATACATCCCAGATTTCTTCAGTTACGTGAGGAGCAAACGGATTAAGCAAAACAGCGAAAATTCCGAGTTCTTTCTTATTAATTGAGCCGAAAGAGGTTACATCATTGATTAACGACATCAAAGCGGCTATTGCCGTATTGAATTTGATAATCTCGATATCCTCTCCGACTTTTTTTATCGCCTTGTTGAAGGCGCTTTCGAGCTCAGGACGGATAGAATCTCCGTCAACAAGAATATTCTGTAAGTTCCAGAATCTCTCAACAAATCTGCGGCAGCCTCTGATACTTGAAGGACTCCACGGAGCGGCCTTCTCGAAGTCACCTATAAACATCTCGTAAAGTCGCATTGTATCCGCGCCGTATTCATTTACTATATCATCCGGATTTACAACATTTCCTCTTGATTTTGACATTTTCTCGCCGTTTTCGCCGAGAATCATACCGTGGCTTGTACGTTTGGCGTACGGCTCCGGAGTAGGAACAACGCCAAGATCATAGAGAAACTTATGCCAAAAGCGGCTGTAGAGCAGGTGGAGTGTAGTATGCTCCATTCCGCCGTTATACCAGTCAACAGGAGACCAGTACTCTAAAGCTTCTTTTGAAGCGAGAGCCTCATTATTATGAGGATCCATATATCTAAGGAAATACCACGAGGATCCTGCCCACTGTGGCATAGTATCAGTCTCGCGGGTAGCTTTACCACCGCAGCAGGGACAGGTAGTAGAAATCCATTCTGTCATATTAGCAAGCGGTGATTCGCCGGTATCGGTCGGCTCGTAGGAATCAACCATTGGAAGCTTAAGCGGAAGCTCGCTTTCGTTAATCGGAACAAATCCACATTTATCACAATGAACGATTGGAATAGGCTCTCCCCAATATCTCTGACGCGAGAAAACCCAGTCACGAAGTTTATAATTAACCTTTGCTCGACCGATTTTGTTTTCCTCAAGCCAGGAAATCATCTTTTCCTTAGCTTCTTCAACAGAAAGGCCGTCAATAAATCCTGAATTGACCAGTACGCCTGTAGCGCAGTCGGTGAAGGCTTCTTTCTGAACATCCTCGCCGCCCTTAACTACCTCGATAATCGGAAGATCAAACTTCTTAGCGAATTCCCAGTCACGTGTATCGTGAGCAGGTACAGCCATAATAGCGCCGGTACCGTAAGATACAAGTACGTAGTCGGATACAAAAATAGGGATCTGTGTATTGTTAACTGGATTGACCGCCTCAACACCTTTAAGTCGGATACCCGTCTTATCCTTGGCAACCTCGGTACGTTCAAAGTCGCTTTTCTTTGAAGCCTGAACCTGGTACTCTCTGATTTCGTCGATATTCTCAAGCTTATCTGCCCATTTATCAATAAGCGGATGTTCGGGAGAAATAACCATATATGTAGCTCCGAAAAGCGTATCGCAGCGTGTAGTATACACTGTTAGCTTATCACCTGTTGTGGCGGTAAAGTCGACCTCCGCTCCTGTGGAACGTCCGATCCAGTTAATCTGCTGAGCCTTTACTCTCGCGGGATAATTAACCAAATCGAGGTCATTTATAAGCCTGTCGGCATAGGCGGTGATTTTGAGCATCCACTGTGATTTAACCTTGTGGATAACCTCACTTCCGCATCGCTCACACACACCGTTAACTACTTCCTCATTGGCAAGAACGCACTTACAGGATGTACACCAGTTAACGTTCATCTCTTTTTTATAAGCAAGTCCCTTTTTAAACAGTTGCAGGAATATCCACTGAGTCCATTTATAATAATCGGGATCTGTAGTGTTAATCTCTCTGCTCCAGTCAAAAGAAATACCCAATGACTGAATCTGCTTTTTGAATCTGGCGATATTCTGCTTGGTAACTACTTCGGGATGGATATGGTTCTTTATAGCGTAGTTTTCTGTAGGAAGTCCGAAAGCGTCCCATCCGATGGGATAAAGCACATTGTAGCCCTGGAGTCTTCTTTTACGGGCGACGGTGTCGAGCGCTGTGTACGGACGCGGATGTCCTACGTGCAGTCCCTGTCCCGACGGATAAGGAAACTCGATAAGAGCATAGAACTTCTCCTTGGATGTATCGTCACTCGCGTGGAATACACCCTTGTCTTCCCAGATTTTTTGCCATTTTTCTTCAACTTGTTTATGGTTGTATTTCAAAACAAACCCTCCAATTAGCTAATAATATCTTCTATATCAATTTCTTTGCCATCCTGCCACAGTCTGTCCAGGGCGTAGAAATCTCTTGCCTCTTCATCAAAAACATTAACAATTATATCTGTATAGTCGAGCAATATCCAACTGTTGGAGCGGTGTCCCTCAATATGTGACGGCTCTACTCCTTTTTCGGACAACTTAAACTCAACCTCATCGGCGAGCGCCTTGACCTGGGTACTGCTGCGTCCCGTAGCAATTACCATATAATCGGCCAAAACAGTAACGTCAGATATCTCTATCAGCTTGATATCAAGACCGAGCTTTGAGTTCAATGCCTTTACAATTTCAAGTGCCTGTTCTTTAATCGTCATTATTACACAGCCTTTCGCTTTATAAGAATTTCATTATAACAATCGACAGCATCACGATGAATAAGTTTGTTGTGCCGCGCGAGGTTGGATATGGTAAACTCCAGTCCGAAAAGCATAGCCTCATCAATATCTCTGTATGCTTTTTTCCTCATTATTTCTACGCCGTCATATTCCCTTTCCTCACTGATAAAATCAGCAGTAAAGATTATTTTTTCCAGAATCGACATATTCGCCCTGCCGGATGTATGGTATCTGATTGAATTGATAATATCATCGTCATTTATACCAAGAGTATCACGAACATATACGCTGCCGGCAATCGCGTGCCATAGCTTTGACGAATGTTTTTGAGTATCGTCAAGTATTATACCACCATTACTTATTATTTGCAACATAAGCTTTTTATCGATTTCTTTACAGGAATCGTGCAGTATACCGGCGAGTTCAGCCTTTTTGACATCAGCTCCGTAGATTTCCGCCAGCTTTACAGCGGCTTTCGAGACATTTACGCTGTGAATATAGCGTCTCTCGCCCATTCTGTTTTTTATTATTGACAGATAGTAATCTCTATCCACAAAACCACTTCCGTATTACTTTGACTTTGGGAGCTTTATCTGAGGTTCGTCGGGATTCGGCCGATAAATTACAAATTTAGAGCCGATAACCTGAACTCCGTCCGCTCCCGTACCCTCACAAATTAAATCCGCTGCCTCTCTCGGAGTAATCGGGCAATTATCAAGGCACTTGCCTTTTATGAGTTCTCTTGCTGTCAGAGCGTCGTCAGCCTGCTTTATGATCTGCTCGCTCATACCGCTTTTTCCGATATATAATATTGTGTCCGATTTATTGGCCAATCCCCTGAGATAGGCTCTTTGTTTACTTGTAAGCATCATTGCCCTCCAAATATTTTTTAAGCTCGTCGCGCATCATACGAAGCGCGTTTCCTCTGTGGCTTACCTTATCCTTCTCCTCAGCCGTAAAGGTACCAAAGCTTTTTCCTTCATAGAGAAAAATCGGGTCATAGCCGAATCCTCCGTCGCCGTCGGGCTCGTAGGCAATTTCTCCGAAGCATTTACCCTCAACCTGAAGCTTATCGCCATTAGGAAAAACACATGTAATAGCAGCGGTATAATGAGCTCCCCGGTTTTTTGTATCACCGAGCTTAGCAAGAATAAGATTGTTTTTGTCTTCGTCCGTAGCTTCTTCACCGGCGAATCTGGCGGAATAAATACCCGGACCTCCGTTCAGAAAGTCTACACATATTCCGGAATCGTCAGCTATAGCCGGAAAACCGGTTTTGGCACAAGCCGCCTTAGCTTTTATGTAAGAATTCTCGGCAAAAGTAGTACCGTTTTCTTCTACCTCGTCAAGCTTCACTCCGGCGTCCTTTGCGGAAACAGCGGATATACCGAGCGGAGCAAGGATTCTTTCCATTTCTATCAGTTTTTTCGGATTATTTGTCGCGATAATAAACTTCATTATTGTTCCTCGCTGAAATCAAAGAGAGCCTTGGAAAAATCATCGGGATCAAACGGTTGTAAATCGTCAATCTGCTCACCTACGCCGATAAACTTAACCGGAACGTCAAGTGAGTTTTTAATAGCGAGTACAATTCCGCCCTTTGCGGTGCCATCAAGTTTAGTTAATACAATACCTGTAATCCCGGTTGCTTCTTTGAAATGTTCAACCTGTGACACAGCGTTCTGACCAGTAGTAGCGTCAAGAACAAGGAGCACTTCCTTGTCAGCGTCCGGAAGCTCTCTGTCGATAATCCTGTTTATCTTAGCGAGCTCGTCCATAAGATGCTTTTTGTTGTGCAGACGTCCTGCTGTATCCGCTATTATAACATCAGCGCCTCTCGCCTTGGCAGCGGAGATTGCATCGTATACTACAGCGGCGGGATCGCTGCCTTCGTTTTGCTTTATTATATCGCATTTGCTACGCTCAGCCCAGATTTCGAGCTGTTCGATTGCCGCGGCTCTGAATGTATCGGCAGCGGCAAGGATAACCTTTTTGCCCTCATTGCGGAATCGATTGGCCATTTTTCCGATTGTTGTAGTTTTGCCGACTCCGTTAACACCGATTACAAGTATAACAGACGGCTTAGTGTTAAGGTTAAGCTCCTGTCCTCCTCTTAGCATTTCACTAACTACTTCCTCAAGCAGAGTATGAATCTCGGAGGGATCGGTTGTACCTGTTTCTTTAACTCTTTTTCTGAGCTTGCCGCAGATATCCTGAGCGGTTGAAACTCCGACATCACCCATTACCAGAAGCTCTTCCAGTTCCTCAAAAAGCTCCTCATTAATCTTAGTAAATGATTTCAGCATTGAGTCAATCTGACCGATTACGCTGTCACGGGTTTTTTTTAGTCCTTCTTTGATTTTACTGAAAAGTCCCATAATATCAACCTTTCTGTTTTATATTCCAAGTTTTTCGGATACTTCGCTTGCTCTGAGCTCAAGTAGCTTTGAGCAGCCTTCGTCCTGCATTGTAACACCGTAGAGCACATCGGCTTCTTCCATTGTACCACGGCGGTGTGTAATAAGTATAAACTGGGTTTTATTTGTCAGATTTCTGACATATTGAGCGAACCTGTCAACGTTAACCTCGTCGAGAGCCGCCTCAATCTCGTCCATTACACAAAACGGAGCCGGCCTTACCTTCATAATCGCGAAATACAGAGCAATCGCTACGAGAGCCTTTTCGCCTCCGGAGAGTGCGTCGAGGTGTACTACAATTTTTCCGGGCGGATGAACTACAATTTCAATTCCGCTTGTAAGGATATCTTCGGGATCGGTAAGTGACAGTGATGCCGTTCCGCCGCCGAAAAGCTCCTTAAATGTAAAGGTAAAGTTTCGGTTAATCTCCTCGAAGCTCTTAACAAATTCTTCCTGCATTTGCTTGGTGAGGTCTTTTATAAGTCTTTCAATCTCTTTCTTGGATTTCTCGACATCCTCAACCTGAGCGTTTATGAACTCATATCTTTCGGAGACTTCCTTGTATTCCTCAATCGCTCCGACATTTACGTTTCCGAGAGAGCGAATCTTGGACTTAAGCTCATTCAGGCGGGATTTTGCAGAGGTAATATTCTCGATTTGTACCGCTGTATCCTCAGCCTGCTTCTTGGTGAGCTGATACTCCTCCCAAAGCTTGGAGATAATAGTATCATATTCCTTTTGCAGGTTGATCCTGCGCTCCTCAAGTCTTGCCAACTCACGACCGGCAAGTTCTCTCTCGTCATTTTTTTCTCTTTCAAGATTACGAATCTCGGCTGAACGCTTTTCGAGATCGGATTTCTTGTTATTGATATTGTCGATATCTTTATTGAGTTTATTAATTTGATTGTTTAAGATCTCAATATCGGATTTCAAAGACGTAATACGATTCTCGGTTGTTTCGATAAGAGTATAGTAACCGTCAATCTCTTTTAAAATAGCAGATTTTCTGCTGTCGCGGTTTTCCTCGGTAGATAAGGCGAAGGAAATCTCGGAATTAAGCGTATCAATATCTTTTTTGGCAGTAACAATCTCTAGCCTGATATTCTGGAGCTGTTCAGACATTGCTTCACGTTGCTCTGTAAGCTTGGAACGACTGCCTGTGATTTCCTCAATCTGAGCTTCATACTCGGAAATCGACCAGTTGATATCGTTAAGCTGTTCTTTTGCTTTTTTCTCGTCAATTTTATACTGAGCGATTCTTTCTCTGCAAATTTTAACTTCTTCTTCGGCGTCTTCGATAGCCTTTTTCTGAATATTAAGCTCATTTTCACAGGATTTTGCCTCTGTAAGAATTCTTATTTGTTCCTGCTTAGCGTTGGATAAATCAGCGCGAGCTCCCAGTATTTCGGCCTCTATTGCCGAATAATCAGCAGTAGCCTTTTCGTATTGTTTTTCGGCCTCATCAGCTTTCACTTTTAACTTTTCGGCTTTTTCTTTAGTCTTGGATATTTCGCCGGCTCTGGACAAAAGTCCTGTTTTCTTTCCGAGAGAACCTCCCGTCAGCGAACCTCCGGCGTTCACAACCTGACCGTCAAGGGTAACTACCTTAAAGCGATATGAATGCTTTTTTGCGATTGTCGCGGCGGAATTCAAGTCCTCTGCTACTACTATCCTGCCGAGAAGCGATTTAAGAATATTGCTGTACTCGGATTTACATTTACACAAATCCGATGCTATACCGATAAATCCATAGAAGTCGTCCAGGTCATCTTCCTTCAGTTCCTTCGGCTTAATGGTGTTCATAGGAAGGAACGTAGCTCTGCCACCGTCGTGTTTTTTAAGATATGATATCGCGTTTTTAGCGTCCTGCTCTGTTGCGGTAACAATATTCTGCATCGCCGCTCCGAGAGCTATTTCTATCGCCACGGAATAATCGGACGGAACCTCGATTATACGGGAAACAGGACCTTTGATTCCGCCGATTTTACCCTCTCGGGAATAACGCATAACGTTTTTTACAGCATAGGAGAAGCCTTCGAGATTACGTTCGAGGTTTTCGAGAAACTGAACCTTTCTGAGAGCTTCCTGTGTATCGAGTCTAAGGGCGTCGGATTTTTGTTTGAGTTCATCACGTTTTTTGGCGCGTGATTCAAGCTTCAGCTCCAGCCCTTTTATGGAATTCGCGAGGCTGTCTACCTCGTCGTTAGATTCTTCAATCTGTTTTTTGTATTTTTCGGATATTTCGAGAGTTGTTTTATACTGTTCGTTTCTTTCAGTATTTGTACCCAGTATGCTTTCTATACGTGCCTGTAGCTCGCTAGATGAAGTAACGCTTGTCATCTGTGTAACGCGAGCGTCAGCCGACTGAGCAGTCAGAGTGGCAAGCTTGCTGCTCAATTCCTGAATTCTGTCGCCGCTGCGGCTGGAATCGGTATTGATGATATTCAGTTTATCGGACGTCTCGTCATATAGAGCCTGTTTTTCGTTAATAGCCTTCTCAAGCTCTGTTATTTTTGTTCTTTTATCCTCAATACTGCTGAGCGCGTCCTCGGCGTCGATATCAACCTTCTTGATTTCTTCGTTAAGTCTATCGATATTCTCTTTATTATGCAGAATATCATTTTCCGCAACTGAAACCGAAGACTTTTTGGAGCTGATTTCGGCCATTACATTGTTTATATCCGAGCGGATTTCTTCGATTCTGGCTGAATATTCACCGTTTTTTATGTAAATGCTTTCGGTTTCACTCTGAATACTATCGAGAGTTTCGCCCGCTTTTTCGTATTGCAAACGAGAAATCTCAATTTTATCCTCTTCCTGCTTTAACACCTTGTTGCTGTTGTTAAGAGTGTTAACCCATAGAGCGATTTCTATATCCTTTTTTTCGGATGAATACTCCAGAAATTTTTCAGCCTTTTCGGACTGCTTTTTCAGAGGGCCTACCCTCTCCTCAAGCTCGGTTACAATATCACGCAGCCTTAAAAGGTTATCCTCGGTATGCTTTAGCTTACGCTCGGATTCTATCTTTTTGTAACGATAACGTGAGATTCCGGCAGCTTCCTCAAAGATTTCACGTCTGTCCTCGCTTTTTGAGGAAACGATACTGTCAATCTTACCCTGTCCAATCATAGAATAACCGTCACGTCCGAGACCGGTATCCATAAACAACTCGTTAACATCCCTTAGTCTAACCTGAGCGCCGTTTATAAGATACTCGCTGTCACCGCTTCGGTAATAACGTCTTGTTACCGCAACATCATCGCCGTCATACGGAAGAAAACGGTCGGTGTTGGAAATATTAAGAGTAACTTCGGCGTAGCCGAGAGCTTTTCTGTCATCGGTACCGTTAAAAACAACGTCTTCCATTTTTGAGCATCTCAGGCTTTTGGGAGACTGCTCGCCAAGTACCCAGCGTATCGCATCGGAAATATTACTCTTACCCGAACCGTTGGGACCTACTACCGAGGTCATTCCGTGGTCAAAAGTAAGCTTTGTTTTATCAGGAAATGTTTTAAAGCCTTGAATCTCAAGGGATTTTAATTGCATTTCATCACCTATGTTTCTTCTACCTTAACTTCGTATTTCCCAAGTGAGGGATCTTTTTCGATATTAACACTATAGCCCTTTGAAAGCAAAGCGTTAATATTCGATTTTTTCTGTCCTATAAGTCTGGAAACAGAAGAAGGATTTACATATATTCTAATATTATTTTTATCGGACAACTGCATTTTTACATTGCGGAGCATTATTTTGCTCTCACAAAGCTCCCTGAATGCGGGATGATAATTATTAAAAAGGCAGTTTTGTACAAGGCTGTCGCTGTAATGAAGCCCCAGTCTTATTACGTCGATATTATTGTTATAAAACAGATCAAGTATATCGGCGCATAGCTCAACTGACATTTCAAGCGTATAAGGCTTGAAAATACCTTCTTTATAATAATCACCCAGTTCGGTGTTTTTCATAATTACTGTCGGATATACACGCACACAGTCGGGCTTTAGCCTTACAAATTCTTCGGCAGTATAATAATCAAGCTTAGGAGTAGATTTATATAGCCCCGTCATCATCTGTAACCCGACGTTAATATCATATGATTTTATAAGATTTAGCGCGTCACGAACCTGCTGTGAATTGTGACCTCTCTTGTTAGCTATAAGGACTTCATCGGACATTGACTGAGCTCCGAGTTCAATTGTACTGACTTTATATTTCTTTAAGAGAACTAAGACTTCGTCATCAATATAATCGGGTCTGGTGGATAGTCTTATGCCAAGAAATCTGTCAACAAACGGTACTGTCGCGTCAAGAAGGGAAATCATATATTCGCGGTCAATAGCCGTAAAGCTGCCGCCGAAAAAAGCAATTTCGGCGAATCTTGTGTTATCCCCTAAATCATTTACAGCCTTGGACAGAGTAGCTTTTACATCATCAGGAGTCGGCTGATATGACTGGCCGGTGATATCCCTCTGATTACAAAAGGTACATTGATGAGGACATCCGTTGTGCGGAATAAAAAGAGCGATATTACTGTGTTTAATAACCCATCAACTCCAAAGCTTCTCTTGCGGCATTCTGCTCAGCTTCTTTTTTGCTTCTGCCTCCGCCCTTTCCGATGACATTCGAGTTAAGGTGAACCTCAAACACAAAATGCTTATCGTGGTCGGGACCGGATTCTGAAACCATATGATACTGAATTCGCTCGCCGGGATTCTTCTGGACAATTTCCTGGAGAGTTGTTTTATAATCCTTAAAAGGCTTTTTGTGGTTGCTTTTTATCTCTGGAGCTACAAATCTAAGAATATGCTTGCGAGCCGGCTCGATTCCACCGTCAAGATAAATAGCCGCGATTACCGCCTCGAAAGCGTCGGAAACGATAGATGGTCTGTCAGCTCCTCCGCCGTTTTTTTCGCCCTTGCTGAGTCGGAGAAATGAACCGAGTTTAATCTCTTTGCCGAATTTATAAAGTGCCTTCTCGCATACCAAAACCGAACGGAGCTTGGTCATCTCACCTTCGGGAAGCTCAGGACAATGCTCAAAAATATAGTCTGCAACAACGATTGATAGTACCGCGTCGCCCAAAAACTCAAGGCGTTCGTTGCATTTTATACCCTTGTCGCGGTGTTCGTTGGCATATGAGGAATGTGTCAGAGCTTCTTCGAGAAGCTTTTTATTCTTAAACTTATATCCGATTACAGATTCAAATTCCTTCATCACTTAACCGCCTTCGAAATCTCGCCGATAACATCAGCTTCAACATATTCCTTAGTTAATCGGATAGCGTTTTTAAATGTCTTGGCTTTGGAGCTTCCGTGAGCCTTAAACACAGGCTTAGCAGTACCCATAATCGGGGCTCCGCCGTATTCGTGATAATCGAATTCCTTTATCATATTCTTTAAATCGGACATCACAAGTCCAGCGGCAAGCTTTGACTTAAAATTCTTTCCGAACAGTTCCTTTAGCTTAAACATAATCGCCTTAGCGGTACCCTCGTAGGTTTTAAGAATGAGATTGCCTGTAAATCCGTCGCAAACAACAACATCACATTCTCCGTTTGGAAGATCTCTGCCCTCTACGTTGCCTATAAAGTTGATATCGGCCTTTTCAAGGAGTTCAAAGGTCTTATGCTGAAGATCTGTACCCTTGTGCTTCTCGGTACCGACATTGGCAAGTCCTACTCTGGGGTTACTTACGCGCATAACCTTTTCCATATAAGCAGAGCCCATCATAGCGTACTGTAACAGCATTTCGGGTTTAGCCTCAAGATTAGCTCCCGCGTCAAGCAGCATAAAGCATCCGCCTTTAAAATGCGGAAGGATAGGAGCAAATCCGGGTCTCTTGATACCCTTTATACGCTTTGTAATCAACGTGCCCCCCACACATAAGGCTCCGCTGTTGCCTGCGCTGACAAAAGCGTCGCCCTTACCCTCGGACAATAGTCTGAATGCTACAGACATAGAACTGTCCGGCTTCTTCTTTAATACAGAATTAGCTTCCTCGTCGGTAGCAATTACCTGTGTAGCGTTGACAATCTCAACTCCCGTAAGGTCAAGATCATTATCCGCGGCGCAGGCTTTAATGACACCTTCATCACCAACAAGAGTAATGTCTACTCCGTATTCATTTTTCGCGTCAAGTGATCCTTTTATTATTTCGAGCGGAGCGTTGTCTCCACCCATTGCGTCTGCAATTATTTTCATTTTTCTTTCACGCTTTCCAAGTATAAATCTAAGTCTATGAGCGAACGATCGGCGTATGCCTGACCGCGTTCGCGTTTATCACGAGGTCTGTTTTCGAGTTCCGGCATAATACCGAAGTTTGCTCCCATTGGCTGAAAATCCTTTACGCTGTCATCGGCAATATAACGGCTGAGACAACCAATCATAGTTGTTTCAGGTAACAATATCGAATCCTTACCGAGAGCCCTGCGCGCGGCGTTAATACCGGCAATTAAGCCTGAGGAAGCGCTCTCCATATATCCCTCAACACCGGTTATCTGACCTGCAAAGAACACTTTATTATCAGCTTTTACGCTGAAATCACTGTTGAGCGTCTTAGGAGAGTTTAGAAATGTATTTCTATGCATTACACCATAGCGTACAAACTCAGCGTTTTTAAGCGCGGGGATAAGTCCGAAAACTCTCTTTTGTTCGGGAAATTTCAGGTTAGTCTGGAATCCTACAAGATTATACATAGTGCCCGCGGAATTCTCTTTCCTTAGCTGCAAAACTGCCCAGGGTCTGTGACCGGTATTAGGATCGGTCAAACCCACAGGCTTCATAGGACCGAATCTTATTGTATCATGGCCTCTCTGAGCCATAACCTCAATCGGCATACAGCCCTCGTACACCTTGGGATCCCTAACGTCAAAAGAATGAACCGGAGCCCTCTCGGCGTTGACAAGCGCATCATAGAAAACCTCATACTCCGCCTTGTTCATGGGGCAGTTAAGATAATCATTGCCGTCGCCTTTGCCGTATCTGGACTCAAAAAAGGCACGGCTCATATCAATACTTTCAAAGGTTACAATCGGAGCGGCAGCGTCAAAAAACGACAAAGCTCCGCCGAATCGGCTGTATATCGAATCCGCAAGCTTATCAGAGGTAAGCGGTCCGGTCGCGATAATCGTTATCCCGTCGGGAATATCGCCGACCTCACCGTTAACCACCTCGATATTATCATTATTCATTACGGCAGCCGTAACTTCAGACGCGAATATATCTCTATCAACTGCCAAAGCGCCTCCCGCAGGGACGCGTGCCTTGTCAGCCGCTTTAAGGAGCAGAGAATCAAGGTGTCTCATCTCCTCTTTTAACAATCCGGCAGCCGAATTCACCCTGTCAGCTTTAAAAGAATTGGAACAAACAAGCTCAGCGTACAAATCAGATTTATGAGCCGGACTTTTCTTTTGCGGCTTCATCTCGAAAAGACGTACTTTTAATCCACGTTTCGCAATCTGATAAGCCGCCTCACAACCTGCCAGTCCCGCGCCGATAACATTAATACACATCAGCTTTTTTCTGTTCTCTCATATCCGCAATCCTTGTTTTCGCAGAAAAGAATCTTTTTCTTGCCCTTTTTCTTAAAGAGTATCTCTCCGCACTGAGGACATCTCTCGTTTACAGGCTCGTTCCACGAAACAAAATCACATTTCGGATAGTTGCTGCAACCGTAGAATACAGTTTTGCGCTTAGTTGTCTTAATTATAACATCTCCATCGGAACACTTAGGACATTTTACTCCGAGTTTTTGTACATATTTCTCACAGATGATATCCGTTTTATCTTCTTCAAGCTGAATCTTTACTCCGTCCATTTCGGTTTTTGCCTTGGCGAGAGTTTTGTCAAAATCCTGATAGAAATTATCTATAAGCGCCTTCCACTCAACGTCACCACTCTCAACTGTATCGAGTTCCTGCTCCATCTGGGCGGTAAACTTCAGGTTAACAATTTTAGGAAAACGCTCCTTCATAAGCTTGACCATAGCTTCTCCGAGCTCTGTCGGAACAAGAGTCTTGCTCTCGCGCTTTACATACTCACGGCTTGTGATAGTTGTGATAGTAGCCGCGTAGGTAGACGGTCTGCCGATACCGTGTTCCTCAAGTGCTTTGATGAGGGACGCCTCGGTATATCTCGGCGGAGCCTGTGTGAAATGTTGATTTGGAACAATTTCTCTCTTTCTTACCGGCATATTCTTTTCAAGATCCGGAAGCTGAGAAGCCTTCTCCTCCGCTTCGTCCTTGCCCTCGACATACAACGAAGTAAAGCCGTCGAAGGATACAGTATATCCCGAAGCCTTGAATATATGACCATTGCCCTCGATATCGGCGCGTGTAGTCTTTTGGATACACTCAGCCATCTGCGAGGCAACAAAACGTTTCCATATAAGATTATAGAGCTTATACTGGTCGCTTGAAAGATTATGTTTTATGCTGTCGGGCTCAAGATTAGGCATTGACGGGCGTATAGCCTCGTGACCGTCCTGAGCGTTAGAACGTGATTTAAAGAATCTAGGCTTAGACGGAAGATATTTTTCGCCGAATTTCTCTCCGATATAGGAAGTGACCTCGGATATAGCCTGACTCGATATACGCAGCGAGTCGGTTCTCATATATGTTATAAGACCGGTCGCGCCCATACCGTCAATTTCGATACCTTCGTACAGTTCCTGGGCAACTCTCATCGTCCTTCTGGACTGGAATCCGAGCTTGCGCGAAGCCTCCTGCTGCAAGGTTGAGGTTATAAACGGAGGAGCAGGTGATTTCTTCCTTGTACCGTGCTTTACGTCTTTTACAAAAAACTCAGCGTCTTCGAGCTCTGCAAGGATTTTGTCAGCTTCTTCTTTATTTTTTATTTTGTTTTTTCCGAGATAAAGGGTAGCCGGGAAAGCTTTTCTCGAACCCTTTGGTATAAATTTGGCGTCGATCGTCCAGTATTCCTCAGGCTTAAACGCTCTGATTTCCTCTTCTCTGTCTACGATAATGCGTACTGCAACCGACTGAACTCGTCCGGCGGACATTCCGCGTATAGACCTTGGTGCGCTCATACCGTTGTTAACACCGGTCTTAGTGATTTCGTTAAACTCAACACGGTTGTTGTCGTTAAGATCCAGGTCAAGAATATAAGCAAGATGCCAGGAAATAGCCTCTCCCTCGCGATCCGGGTCGGTAGCGAGATAAATCTTGTCCGCGTCAGCGGCTTGCTTCTTGATATCCTTTACCAGAGATTCTTTTCCTTTAATAATAGAATACTTAGGCTCGTAGTTGTTTTTTATGTCTACACTAAGGCGCGCGTTTGGCAGGTCACGAACATGACCCATTGACGCTATTACATCATAATCTTTACCAAGATATTTTTTGATTGTTTTTGCCTTTGCGGGAGACTCAACAATAACAAGATTAGACATATGTTCCTCCAAATTTTATTTTAGTTTATAAGATCTTCCCTGAACACACTCAATTAAGCCTTTTAGCTCAAGTGTAGTTACAATGGACATAATCCGATATACGGGAAGTTCTGTTGCGTCGGAAATATCCTCAAGCATAACAGGCTCATTGGTTATTGAATAATAAACCTTTTCTTCGTCATCCGACAGATTAACACCTGTTTTATGGACAGCCGCCTGTGATAAGTCATTGGTGCGCAAGCCGTTGATATTATCCGGAGCTTTACCCTTAATCGGAATAACATTTATAATATCATCCTTAGGCTGCGAGATGATATCAAGTTCATCGGTTACATATATATTATCAAACGCGTTGATTATATCCGTATAATCCGTAACCAAAGAAGCTACATTATTCTTTATAAGCTGATTTGTGCCGTAAAAATGCGGGTCGGCAGGGCCGGCCAAGGCAAAAATCTTTTTGTTAATATCCTGCTCAAGAGCGTGCTCTACAGTTATAAGAGAACCGCTTTTCTTTGCGGCCTCGATAACAAGCAGACCGTCGGATAAAGCAGATATGATTCTGTTTCTCTGCGGAAAATGATAAGGTTTCGACTCGGTATCCGGCGGATATTCAGATACAACCGCGCCTTTGAAAGTTATATCACTGCGGAGTTTAGCGTTTTCTCTGAGATAATCAAAGTTTATACCGCAGCCTAGCACACAGATTGTAACTCCGTCAGCCGCTAAAGCGCCCTTATGCGATGAGCCGTCTACTCCAAGCGCTCCTCCGCTTACAACGGTAACTCCTGATTTAGCCAGATTATAGCCGAAGGTATAGGATGATTTTATACCATAATTAGACGCCCTGCGTGTACCGACTATACCAATCGAAAGCCTGTTGTCTATATCGGGAAGCATACCCGATACATACAAAACAGCCGGAGGGTCATCAATATTTTTTAAACATTCAGGATATTCGTAGCTGTCAATCGGAATCATCTGGTAACAATACCGATTACATTTTTTTATAATCTCATCAGCCACCGAAATATCGGTTTTGGAGAATTTTTCGATTTCCTGGTTTGAAAACAAACCGGAAAAACGCCATTCCTTTTCTCCGCCATTATAGAATTCCTCTATATTGTCATAAAGAGTATAAAGTTGTTTCGGAAGCGTTGAGCAATAACCCACGACCTGTGATATCCATAACCAATATCTGAGATTTCTCATTTGAGCATTTCCCACATTATTATACTGGCGGCAACCGACGCGTTGAGAGACTCAGCTCTGCCCTTCATCGGTATAGTTATACATTCGCCGCAAGCGTCAACAGTAGATTCTTTAAGCCCGTTACCCTCGTTACCTACGCATACAATACATGGAGACGAGAATCTGACGCTGTTTATAGGTTTAGCGCCGTTATCCACTACGGCGGCGAATGAGTTTATCCCCTTGTGCTCAGACAGAAATCCTTCTATAGTGTCAACAATAATATAAACAAGCCTAAAAACCGCGCCCATACTTCCCCTTACAACCTTAGGAGAATATATATCGCAGCAGTCCTTGGAAAGTATTACAGCGCTGACACCGACAGCCTCGGCAGTCCTCAAAATAGTGCCGAGATTAGATGGATCCTGTATATTATCAAGAGCGAGAAATTTTCCGCTATATTCCATTTTATCAAATAGAGTCCTTTTGTCAAGAGTTTTTGTTACACAAAGTACTCCCTGGGGACTCTGCGTATCGCATATTGAGCTGAAAACAACGTCGGAAACCTCATATTGTTTCTCTGAAACAGAGATAATCTCATCCAGAGCCCCGCGGTGTTTTTCGTATGCGGTCTTTGTAAAAACCACAGCTTTTATCACAGCTCCCGATATACAGGCGTCATAACAAATCCTAAGCCCCTCAGCAACAAACTCATGGTTTTCGCGGCGGTACTTAGCGCTTTTTATAAGCTTATTAATATGTTTTATAAATGTATTGTCTTTGCTGGAAATCTTTATTATACTCATAGCTTTATTCAAGAAATCATACGCACAATATGCGGGTTTTGAGTAATTATCTATAGAGTAAAGCAAAAGCGTTTGGCAACAACCAAACGCGTTTCCTTTTATTATTTTGCGGCCTTAGCCTGCTCTACAAGAGCTGTAAAAGCAGCAGGATCGGAAATAGCGATTTCCGAGAGCATCTTTCTGTTAAGAGTTACGCCGGCTTTCTTAAGACCGTTCATAAATGTAGAATAATTCATACCGTTAGCCTTACAAGCAGCCGAAATACGAGTAATCCAGAGACGACGGAAGTCTCTCTTCTTGTGCTTACGTCCGATGTAAGCGTAGTTACCGGATTTCATAACGGCCTGTTTAGCCATCTTAAAATGTCTTGATTTTGAACCAAAATAACCCTTAGCGAGTTTTAAAACCTTTTTTCTTCTTTTACGTGTAGTAATAGCGCCTTTTACTCGTGCCATAATATTTTACCTCCATTAATTACATATAGTCAGATTGAAAAGCAGATTATTTGTAAGGAATTAAACGCTTGATCTGAGCTACGTTTGTCTCGTCGGCGATAGTTGTCTGACGAAGACCTCTCTTACGCTTTGTAGTCTTTTTGTTAAGAATGTGAGACTTGTTGGCATGAGCGCGAACAACCTTACCGTTCTTTGTAAGCTTAAAGCGCTTTTTTGCACCACTGTGTGTTTTAATCTTTGGCATAATATTTATCCTCCTTAATAATTACTTACTAGGCTTTGGTGAAAGAAACATAATCATATTGCGGCCTTCGAGCTTAGCGGGTTTGTTTATAACCGCGTACTCACTGCAAGCCTCGGAAAAACGATTCATAAGATCGTAACCAAACTCGGAATGACCCATCTCGCGTCCGCGAAAGCGAATCGAAACTTTAACCTTATCACCCTTTTTGATAAACTTAATCGCGTTGTTAAGCTTAGTGTTAAAATCGTGAGTATCAATATTAAGAGACAGTCTTACTTCCTTAATTTCAATAGTCTTTTGATTTTTACGAGCTTCCTTTTCCCTTTTAGCTTGTTCAAACTTATACTTGCCGTAATCCATAATCTTGCACACAGGCGGTTTAGCCTGCGGCGCGATTTTGACAAGATCAAGGTCGTCTTTAGCCGCCAAATCAAGAGCCTCATTAGCCGACATAATACCGAGCTGATCGCCGTTTGCGCCGATTACTCTTAACTCCTTGTCGCGAATACTCTCGTTAATCTGGACTTCATGTTTCTTGCTGATAACAAAGCACCTCCAAAGCTATAATTGTAAAAAACGCGGACAGAATTCCGTCCGCGTTACAATACATAAATTAACAATGTTACTTAGGTATTGACCCGCGCAGACGACACCCCGCAGGTGAAAACATTTCTGTTTTACTTTATTTTACCCAAATATTATACAACATTATAAATACTTTGTCAAGCCTTATTTTCAACACATTTGTAAATAAGCTGAGCTATACGCTCGGATGACTTACCGTCGAGATCATCAAAGAACATATCTCTGAACCTCTCAATCTTCTCCTGCTCAAAGTCCTCCTCAAGAATCGCCTGTAACAATGTATAGAGCGAAGTACAAATCTTGCCGGGAATATAGAGCTTAAAGTCAAAGTAGAAGTCCCTGGATCTGATATAGGAAATCAAGTCGAAAGCATAGAAAAGCATAGGCTTATTAAGAAGTGAAGCCTCGAATACGAGCGAAGAATAATCGCTGATTATAATATCGGAGACAAACAAAAGGTCGTTGATCTCGGTACTTTCGGACAGGTCGATAACCCTGTCGGCATACTTCTTAGGAATAGGATGCTGTTCAAGGATAAACGGATGGTGCTTGATTATAACAGCATAATCGTCGCCGAGTGTTTCGCACACCTCATTAATGTCGAACAACTCCATAGGATATCTCGCGCTCGACTTTAAATCGCCTCTGAATGTCGGGGCGAAAAGGATGATTTTCTTACCCTTAAATGTCGGATGCTCACTAAAGAACTTCTTCCTGAAGTTTGCCTTGTATTCCTCGTCAAAGAAAATATCTGTTCTCGCGATACCTGTAGGAACGATGTTATCGGTACTGATACCAAATCCCTCGGAATGACATTTTTTACAATATTCAGAGCTTACAGTTACATAATCATAGGAACGGTGCATTCTTGTAGGCTGAGGCGAACCCTTAGGCTTGCCGAGTCGGGTAAAGCCGAAGGTCTTAAACGCTCCGCACGCGTGCCAGAGCTGAATAAGCTTGGTTTCGGGCTTAAGGTCGATAAGGTGAATCTGAGGAGTATACTCATCGAGGATAATAACCTTACTTGTGGCGCACGCCTCAGTAAACTCGTCAATTTCCTTACGTGTCATATATCTGAACGACTTAGTGTTATACAAGAACTGAATATCAAGATTCTTGTCATTCTTAAGCTTGTTGTATACAAACTCAAAGTTACCGGAAAGTTCCTCTCTTCTTGCGGAGAAGAAAGTGATTTTATTCGGCTGAACCGCCTTGTGTCTTTTATGCTTGTACTTTTTGCGGATAAGGTTTCTCTTGTACCTGTCCATTGTAAAACTCTCGCGGGAGAATGTAGAACAACGATAGATAATATAGGAAACCAGTCTTACAAGCTTATGCTCGGAGTTAATCTTCTTAGGCATATTCTTGAAGCCTGTAAACGTAAGAAGTCCCTCGATAATAAATACAGGAATAAAAGGAATCGAACAAATAAGACAAAGAACCTTGAGTATGGTATCAAAGAATCCGACAATACTTTTAAGCCTGTTAAAGTCAATATGATTACCGGCAAGCTTGAGCGAGAAAAAGTTGTTATCTTGCTCAAAAATCTCAGGTTTAATATCTATATTTACCTTTTCCTCGTAAAAATCAGCAAAGCTTAGGTTAACATACATAGAAAAAGGAAGACCTCTGCCTCTGGTTTTCCAGAAAATGCAGTCGAGTCTGTATGTATACTCGCCGGTAAACATACATTTTCCGTCAATATAGGTAATATTCCTGAATTTTATAACCATCGGAATGCGGCGATCCTCTTCCCCGTTATTAAAGTGAAGAACAATCTTTGGCGTAGACAGGAACTTCGGGTTAATCGAAGGGTCTATAAACTCACCGTTCAGACTGATGGTCATTGCGCATTTTTCAACAACAATGCTGTTTACATTAACCTTATACTGCAATCTTCATCCCCCACATTATTCAACCAGGCTGTAGAATTTTTTAACAGCCTCATTCAATTCGTACTCTTTTCCATATACAGATGACGAGCCGGCAACAAATATATCGGCTCCCCGACTTCTCATCTCACCGCAGTGATCCCAGCTTACGTGACCGTCAACTTCAATCAGGACGTCTTTTCCGCTGTTGTCGATAATTTTTCTTAATTCAGCCAGGCGCTCCATACTTCCGGGAGCCATCGGCTGTCCGGCAAATCCGGGATAAACAGTCATCAAAAGCACAGCGCAAACCTCATCAAGATACTCAACAACTGATTCAACAGGAGTATCGGGACTGATTGCGAGACAAGCGTCGGCGCCTCTGTCACTGATGTCCTTCAGCACGGCGTGGGCGTCCTCGCAGGCTTCAAGATGAATTGATACCAAATCACCGCTGCCGATTTCCATTTTATCAAAAAACTGCTGAGGCTCAAATGCCATAATATGAATATCACGCCTGATGTTTTTCATCGGCTTTTTCATACTTTTGACCATATTGGTATCAAAAGTAATATTGGGTACAAACTTGTTATCCATAAAGTCGATATGCAGGTATTCAACTCCGAGCTTATCGAGCTTTTCTATTTCTGATGACAAATTCAACAAATCCGCGCACATCACGGACGGTGATAATTTTCCTGCCATATAAACCTCTCCGCCGATTAAGATAATCTATTAATCATTAAAAGCAACAAAAATTACTCGTTGACAATCATTACCTTGCTGTAGAACTCTGTATGATCCTTCATAACAGCAAGCCCCTTGTCCATTTCTTCAAGAGAGAATTTCTGTGTAATTAGCGGCTTTACCTTTACGGCGCCGGACGCCATAGCGTCAACAACGATTCCCCAATCGCTCTTGGGGGTGTTGTCGTATCTGGAATTCCAGGTTCCGTAGATAGACAGCTGCTTCCTGAGTATCTGCCAATATGTGTTCTGCGGGAAAGTAAAGTCTCCGTGAGGATTACCTACAAATACTACCTTGCCGCCCTTGCATACGCTTTCGAGACAGTTACAGGCTGTTGCGGCTACTCCGACAGCTTCCATAGCTATATCGGCGCCCTTGCCGCCTGTCTGCTCCATAACCCACTTAATCGGATCGCCGTTCGAAGCGTTAAAATAATCAAAAAAGCCGAGCTTTTCGATAAATTCAAAATTATTGAGGTCAGTTCCTACAAGTAGTACCTTTTTCGCGCCCCAGGCTCTCGCCCACTGAGCGATAAGCATACCGATAGTGCCGGGACCGTAGATAACCACTGTGTCTCCTACCTCAAGTCCCGCGCGTCTGAGTGCGTGAAGGGCTACGGCTGTAGGCTCCGCCATAGCTGCCTCCTCGAAGCTTACGTTATCAGCAATCGGAACAAGGTTCCAAACCGGTACTCTTACATATTCCGCAAAACCACCGTCGGAACGTGAGCCGAGGTAATCATAGTTGTCACAGGTCTCAAAAACGCCCGTGTTGCAGCTGTTGCATTTTTTACACGGAATAAGCGGAAAAACAGCGGCTCTTGTACCTACAAGATGCTCGTTCTCCTTGGATGCGGCGGCTACAACCTCACCGGCGAACTCATGTCCGGGAATTGTCGGAAAATGATATGTTCCGTTAACAAAAATTCTCGGTATATCAGAACCGCAGATACCGCAGGCTTTTACCCTGAACAAAACCTCGTCAGGCTTAAGCTGTGGCATTGGGTAATCTTCCAGTCTTAAATCTCCGACAGCACGGAGAACTCGCGCTTTCATTGTATCCATAGTTTTCCTCCGTTAATCATTAACTATAGTTTCGAATGTTTCCAAATCCTCGATTGTAGTAATCTTAAAGTTTCTCTCGCTACCCTCAACGAGTCTGACCTTCATTCCGTGACGATAAGCAATCTCGCTGCTGCCTGCGGTAGCGGCAATCTCGTCATCGGTGACGGATTTATGTATGTCAAGGTATTTTTTAAAGTCAAAGCTTTCGGGAGCTTGTCCGGCAAAGAGCTCAGATCTTTTAAGAAGCTTGTCAATACTCTTACCGTCTTTACTCTGATAAACCGTATCCTTTACAGAGATAACGGGCATCGCGCCGTCATCCTCAACAGCGCCGACCAGACAATCATTGATAATCTTGTCGGATACCAGCGGTCTGGCGGCATCATGAATGATAACAACATCTGTATCGGGAGCATTTTCCTCTGTAGACAAAAGACCGTTAAAAATCGAATGCTGGCGTGTTCTGCCCGCAGCGGCATAACCTTTTACTTTAGTTATTCTATACTTGTCTACATTCTCGATAACATAATCCTTCCATTCGTCGCTGACAACAATAATAATGTTGTCAATATCCTTGTGATTCTGAAATATTTCGAGACAATATACTATAATAGGTTTGTCCTTTACAACAAGATATTGCTTAGGTCGGTCAACCCCCATCCTGGAGCCGACTCCGCCCGCGAGAATGATTGCGGTATTCATAATCCACCTCCGAAAATCAAGTGACTTACAACATAATATAATATCATAAATTATATACAAAGTCAATTTAATATATTATTCCACGTTATACTTATAATTAAGTATAATATCAATCGTGAAAACTGTCAATTATTGTAAAAAGAATGTAACCGTTTACAAAACTTGATTTAATACGCTTATTATGTTAAAATTTGAATATCCTTTAAAATAATGATAAGGAGTTACAAATGGATTTAATTAATAAGTATAATCTGCGAAAAACCGCCAGCGGCGTAGGTTTCTGTATCTTCGCGTCATCTTTGACGCTGTATATTTCCAGCTACGCTATGGTGATAATAGCTATGATAAAGGGCGTTAAGGTTGATTCAACGTTTGAGTTTCTGATAAGCACGCTGGGCTCTGTGATTGCAATGTTCGCTGTCGGACTGCTATACTGCGCGGTATCGCATACTTCGATACAGAGCGTTATCCCCGTAAAAAAAGTTCAGTCCGGTACATTATTCAAGGTAGTGCTCGTCGCTCTGGCTGTATCCTTACTTGCGAATTACATTACCGATATGCTGCTTAACAACCTGTCGTTTTTCGGATACGAGAATCACCTGGAAATGGAGTACCAGACATATACACCGCTCGAAAACCTATTTTACATTTTCAGCGTAGCCGTTATGCCCGCTTTGGTTGAAGAGTTTATGTTCAGGGGCATATTGCTGCATAAGCTCAGAAAATACGGCGATGGATTTGCCGTACTTTGTTCTTCGCTGATTTTCGGTCTTATACACGGAAATCTTGTACAAATCCCCTTTGCCTTTATCGTAGGATTGGCGCTTGGATTTATCGTGATAAAAACCGGCTCAATTATTCCGTCTATGATAGTTCACTTCATAGTAAATTGTTCGAGCGTGCTTATAACTATTATGAATAATCAGATTAACGAAAACGTACTGGATATAATCTACATACTGTTTTTGCTTGCTGTAATAATCGGAGCCATATTCTCGGCTGTAAGCCTCGGCAGAAAAAAAGACTTTTTTTCATTGAGTTCAAATCCGGAATATCCTCAAAAGGAAGCTTTAATAAACACGCTTACTTCTACGGGAATGATATTCTCGCTTATATTTGTAATCCTTGAGATTTCTTTTTCACTGATGATATGAACAAAGTGTATTATATGAAAGCCGCGCTTGATGAAGCAAAAAAAGCGTACGCTCTCGGCGAAGTTCCGATAGGAGCCGTCGTGGTTAAAGACGACGAAATAATATCTTCCGCCTATAACCGACGCGAAACCGGCAAAAACGCGCTTCTACACGCTGAGACCGAAGCTATATATAAAGCCTGCGAAAAACTCGGAGGCTGGCGGCTGTGGGAATGTGAGCTGTATGTAACGCTGGAGCCCTGCCCCATGTGCGCCGGAGCAATAGTCAACTCCAGAATACCAAAGATATATTTCGGCGCGTATGACAAAAAGAACGGAGCCTGCGGCTCACAAATCAATTTACTAACTATGCCCGAAAACTTTCGTCCCGAATACGAAGGAGGTATATTGGAGAACGAATGCACAAAACTGATCCAAGACTTTTTCAGAGAATTAAGAAACAAGCTGTCTCACTGAGGCAGCTTGTCTTTCTTTTCGGCATATAATTCAATTGCTTTCTTTTTAAGTAACACAGCGTCGTTCTCGATAGTTCCGTCAATAACCTCATCCAAAATACTATTCAGTATATCTCCTATCATTTTGCCGTTGGTTATACCCAAATGTATAATATCGGAACCGTTAATCGCAAGATTTTTCAGACTGTAACATTCATTGTTATCTATAATCTCAAAAAACGCTTTTTTCGCAATCTCATGATTATGAAGCTTAATATCACGCATATACTTCGACTGTGCGAGCATATCGGCGTATTGAACCTTTAGAAGTCTCGAAAAATTGTACTCGCCTATTAGGTTAAGTACATGTTTGATTTTCTTTTTATCATCTGAGAATCTGACATCGTGATATTCAATCAACACACAGATATCATCAATAAGCTTATTTGGATACTTTAGCCTTTCCAAAGCATTTTTGGCGAGAACCGCGCCAAAGTGGTTGTGACCCTTAAAATGATCTACTCCCTTTTCGTCCGTAACCAGGGCCAGCGGCTTTCCTATATCGTGCAAAAGCATAACAAGCCTCAGGGTAGAATCCGGCTCAATATTGGCAACCGACGCGGTAATATGTCTCCACACCGTTTTGTTGTGATGAGGATTATTCTGGGAGAAGTCAAAGGTAGATACTATCTCAGGTAAAAAAACAGCGAATACATCCTTGTAGCGGTTAAGAATAAACTGAACATTATCTCCGCATAACAGCTTAGTAAGCTCAGACGAAATTCTTTCCTTCGAGATATTATTAAGCAACATCCGGTTTTTTATAATTGACGTGGAGGTCGCGGAAGAAATGCTGAAATTATATACAGAAGAAAACCTGAGTCCCCTCAGTATTCTCAGCGCGTCTTCGTTAAACCGTGTATCCGGATCACCGACGCATCTTATCGCTTTAAACTTCAAATCTTCCTGACCGTTGAACGGGTCAACCAGACCTTTGTCGTGATTATAAGCCATACTGTTGATAGTATAATCGCGTCTGGATAGGTCGTCCTCGATACACTTCGCAAAAGTAACACTTTCGGGATGTCGGTTATCATTGTAGTCGCCGTCGATACGATATGTAGTAATCTCGTAGACCTTTTTGTCTATAACAACACCGATTGTACCGTGTGCCTTACCGACTTCGATTAGCTGATAACCACCGAAGATTCTCTGAATGTCCGTCGGCATAGCTGATGTCGCTATATCCCAGTCGTGAGGCTCAATACCCAGCAGAGAATCCCTGATACAACCTCCGACGGCGAAGGCCTCATACCCTGCGTCTGTAATACTGTTTATTAAATTTTCAACAATATCGGGCAGATTAATTCTCAACTTCTTCACCGTCACATAAACTGTTTAAATAATTACAAATTATATTATTATACTCTTTCGAATGATTTCTGAGCCAAAACCAGTATAAAACCTCAGCCGCGGCAATTATAGCAGGCACTGCGATAGAATCAAATCGCTTTAACACTATTGCGGAAACGACAGATTCCAGCGCTAAAACAAAAAGCACTATTAAAAGGATTAAAGCATAGTTGCTGATTCGAAAGTTACCGGTAAGTCTTTTATTTTCGAGCTTACCGTAAAAGTATTCCTGCATAAACGCCGAATGCTTGCCATAGTCATCAATCAGGTACAGGTTAACTTTATCCCCGGAAACATCACCGCTGATTCTCAGTCCGCTCGACAAATACTTTTTGTCCAAGTCATTTTTCAGGGTTTCAATTTTATCTTGAATATTAAACGTCATATCAATCACTTCTTTTTAATCAGAATACGATTACTCAGCGAGTAAATTATATTATAAACTATTACCGAGGAAATTGCCAGAATTATCAGCAGCATAAGAGGAAATCCTGATAAATAAACAAAGTTAAACAATCCGGGGAATCCCAGTATTCCTATACTCAATCCGCCGATAACCACTACAATCAAAGCCGCTCTGAGAGCGTTAATCGGAATTGAAAGGCGTATAACCATATTAACTCCGATCAGCGCAGTTAGTATTACGGACATTGTTGAAAACTCAACGTAGCTGAGTCTGTCGCTGAATAATATCAATACCAATATGTTCAATACAACCATAAGCGAACCCGGCCACGACCTTAACAATACATTTTTCATAAAATGCCCTTGAATCCTGTTATGATTCGGTTGCAAAGCCAGCACGAAGGACGGAATACCAATACAAAACGCGCTGGTAAGCGAAATCTGCAAAGGCTGGAAAGGATAGTTTACATTCGCAAACACAAAAACAAACGCCAGTATAAACGAATAAATTGTTTTTACAATAAACAATGACGCGCTGCGCTGAATATTGTTGATAGAACGTCTGCCCTCAGCCACAACCTCAGGCATATGCGCGAAGTCATTATCAGCAAGTACAAGCTGAGCAATGTTTTTTGCCGCATCGGAGCCGGACGCCATAGCTACAGAACAATCCGCCTCCTTGAGCGCGAGTATATCGTTTACTCCGTCTCCGGTCATAGCGACTATATGTCCGTGAGACTTTAACTTTTCCACAAATTTTTTCTTCTGCTGCGGCGTAACTCTACCAAAAACAGAGTATTTCTCAACCGCCTCGTCAATTTGCTCATCCGTCTTAAGGGTTGACGCGTCAACGGATTTATAAGCGTCAGGGACTCCTACAGTATCGGCAATCCTTTCAACCGTTTTATTGTTATCGCCGGAAATAACCTTTAGCTCTACTCCCTGCTTATTAAAATACTTTATAGTCTGTGACGCGTTATCGCGGATTTTATCGCGAATTACAACAACAGCTATTGGACGTAAGCCTACAGGTAATGTATCTTTGTTTTCAAAAATAGAATCACTGACCGCCAATGTAACAACTCTAAGATTATCATCAATCGAGGAGATTAAATCAAATAATTCTTTATGAGAATTATCAAAAATAATCTCACCTGCTCCGAGAACATAAGATTTTCCGTCGGAAAGCGAAGCTCCCGACCACTTTTTCTCGGATGAAAACGGAATCACCATATCCGCCTTAAGATGACTGCACTTCAGATAATCATCGATTGCTGTGATTGTTGAGTTTTTATCGAGTGACGACTTAGCGAGTGACTTAAGAATAACGTCGACTTCAACGTCTTTGTCAAGACATTCAATATCTACAACCTCAAGGTCACCTGTTGTAATGGTACCCGTCTTGTCAAGGCACAGCACATCTACCCTGGCCAGAGTCTCGATACAGAAAAGCTGCTGTACAAGCACTTTTTTTCGTGAAAGCCTGATTACAGCAACAGCGAGCACCGTACTGGTCAACAGGATAAGTCCCTCAGGTATCATTCCGATCAGGGCGGCTACTATGCTGACTACCGCATTGTAGAAGGTCTCGTGATTAAACCAATACTGATTTATAAACATCGCGATTCCCATCGGAAAAATTGCTATTGAACAAAATGTGATAACCTTGTTAAGGGTATTCATTATTTCGGAGTTCAGCTTCTTCGAGTAAGAGGCTTCTTTTTCTATTTTTGAGGAATAATTATTCTCTCCGGTATGTACAACCTTACAAAACACCTTGCCCGACGATATGTAACTACCCGACAAGAGCGTGTCGCCGATATTTTTTTCTATCTGATCGCTTTCGCCGGTGAGAAGGCTTTCGTTTGCATAGCAGAAACCCTCGACAATCTCGCAGTCACAGGGAATCTGTGACCCTGAGCTCAGTATGATAATGTCGCCCTGTACAATTTCTTCAGCGTTGATACTGACAATTCTCTTGTTCCTGACCGCCTCAACATCGCTCGCTACTACTATAGACAGACGATCGACTGCTTTTTTGGAACGTATTTCCTGCACTATACCGATAATTGTGTTACATACAACAACTCCCATAAAAAGCATATTCTTGTATGAACCGACAAACAGCAGCAACGACATCAAGAACAGATTAAGTATATTAAAAAGCGTAACAACATTATCAAATACAATTTTTTTGATTGATTTTGATTTTGAATCAGAATTTCTGTTTGACAGTCCTTGGGCTATCAGGCTTGCCACCTCGCTATCATCAAGGCAAAGTCCTAATACTTTTTCCGAAATCATAAAAACCTCTTTTTAGTGTTTAAGAAAAATAATTACAAAATACACTTAATTAATTATTATATCAATTATTCATTACAAAATTATTTTATATTTTGCTTTTACCATACTATTATACA
>CADAEZ010000034.1 GCA_902787145.1 uncultured Ruminococcus sp. | reverse complement strand
TGACAAATCTCATAACAGTCTGGCTTCGCAGATTAAAGAACACAACCTTACAAGAGAATATGAGGCTGTGGTTATCGGAAATTTTAAAGAGGACAGCGGAACAGTTGACGCTCCGATCGGCAGACATCATTCTGACAGAAAGAAAATGACAGTTACCGAAAAGAATTCAAAAAATGCTGTTACTCACTTTGAGGTTATAGAGCGATTCGGAGCGTATACCCATATAAAATGTGTGCTTGAAACCGGCAGAACTCATCAGATTCGTGTTCATATGGCGTATTTGGGACACCCCGTATCCGGTGATGATGTTTACGGCAGCAAGAAGGAAAAAGTTAGCTTTAACGGTCAGTGTCTGCACGCAAAAAAAATAGGATTTATTCACCCGTCAACAGGTGAGTATATGGAATTTGATTCGGAATTGCCCGAATACTTCGAAAAATTCCTTAAAAAACTGAGAAATACTTATAACTAAGCTGTTTTTTAAAAAAACTCTTGCATTTATAATTCATTTATGATATGATATTAAAGCATTTGGATACCGTTACTTTTGTAATGGGGTTCAGAAAACGGCATTTTGCCGCAATTTGAAGCGGATAGTCCTCTGCGTTTAACGTATGAATATCTGAAAATTTTAGGAGGTTCATTATGGACGCATTAAAACTTATTGCAGCTGACTCAGTAAAAGCTGAGGCACCTCAGTTCGGTATCGGTGATACTGTTAAGATTTCAGTAAACATCCGTGAGGGACAGAGAGAAAGAATCCAGATGTTTGAAGGCACAGTAATCGCTAAGCGCGGTTCGGGCGTTGCCGAAACATTTACTGTAAGACGTGTTTCTTACGGCGTTGGTGTTGAGCGTGTATTCCCGCTTCACTCACCTAACGTAAGAGATGTGCAGGTTGTAAGACGCGGTAAGGTCAGAAGAGCTAAACTCTACTATCTCCGTGACCGTGTTGGTAAGGCCGCAAAGGTTAAAGAACAAGTCTAATAGTAAGAGAGGGGACTTTTCAGTCCCTTTTTTACTATTTCGAAAAGAAGTGTATCGTATATGAAAAAGCAACTCAGTGAACCTGTTATAATACATATAAAAAAATCCGATGCAATTAACTCTGTTTATGATTGGCTTGGTTCATTTATATTTGCCGCTGTTGTAGTAGTTGTTGCTCTGACTTTTTTTATTAGGATTGTTGATATAGACGGCAAGTCGATGCTTCCCACGCTGGTTGATAAAGAAAAAGTAGTAATTACCAACTATATCTCATCTCCCGAAAACGGCGATATTGTAATTATCAGCCATGGAGTTAAGTACAAGGATCCTCTTGTAAAACGCGTTATCGCGACAGGAGGTCAGAAGCTTAATATCGACTTTAAGAATGATAAAGTCAGTGTTGACGGCAAGGTTCTTAACGAGCCGTATATTCAAGGTAAAACCATACAGGAAGACGGCAAGATTCCCTCGGTTATTCCAAAAGGAAAAGTCTTTGTAATGGGTGATAACAGAGAAGAATCCAGCGACAGTCGCGGAACCCGCATAGGCTTGATTGATGAAAAAGATATTATAGGCCATGTAAGATGTGTTGTTTTTCCGTTTAATAAAATTAGATTTGTAAAATAGGTGATTTCAATGAGTGAACCAAAACGCGTTAAATCAAAGATAAATAGAGCTTCAAGAGAAGAACGTACAATTCACCTGAAAAAATCAGAGGGTACAGCTAGCCTTTACGAGTGGGTACATTCGCTGGTATTTGCTGTAGCTGTTGTAGTAATAGTATTGACTTTTTTTCTCAGGCTTGTTGACGTTAGCGGTACATCTATGTTGCAGACGCTAAAGAGCGAGGATAAGGTTATTGTAACAAACTTCTTCTACACTCCCCAGCATAAGGATATTGTAGTAATCAGCCACGGAGCCGAGTATTCTAAGCCTCTTATCAAGCGTGTAATTGCCGTTGAGGGTGACAAGCTTGATATAGACTTTGACACAGAAACCGTAAAGGTAAACGGCGAGGTGCTGAAGGAAGACTATATACAGGGTCATACTAAGGACGAACAGGGTGAAATTCCCAAGGTTATTCCCAAAGGAAAGGTTTTTGTAATGGGTGACAACAGGACAGTTTCACTCGACAGCCGTTCCTCCGAGATCGGCCTTATTGACGTAAAAGATATAATCGGAAAAGCCCAGGTTGTTGTTTTCCCGTTCAATCACATTAAGTTTGTAGGATAAAATAAAAACTCACATCTTTTTAGGTGTGAGTTTATCTTAATTTTGGAAGTGAAAATATGCAGAATCAAAATATACAGTGGTTTCCCGGTCATATGACCAAAACAAAGCGAAAGATTCAGTCATGTCTTAAGCTTATTGATCTTGTGGTGGAAATTATCGACGCGCGAATCCCGATAAGCAGCAGTAATCCCGATTTAGCTGAGATTATCCAGAATAAGCCCAAGCTGGTTCTTCTTAATAAATGTGATAAAGCAAACAGAAGCGCTACTGATAGTTGGGTGAGTTACTATAATAACAAGGGAGTAAAAGCTATTCCGGTTGACTGTAAAAGCGGCAGAGGACTAAATAAATTTGTACCGTCCGTAAGGGAAATCCTAGCCGAAAAATTTGAGGCTCAAAAAGCCAAAGGATTAAAGAATCCGATTCTCAGGGTTATGATAGTAGGTATTCCAAATGTCGGAAAATCTTCCTTTATTAACAGGATCTCAAAGCAAACAAGAGCTAAAGTTGAGGACAGACCCGGCGTTACAAGAGGTAATCAGTGGTATACAATATCAAAAGATCTCGAAATGTTAGATACACCCGGTGTACTGTGGCCGAAGTTTGAGGACGAAAAGGTTGGCAGACATCTGGCGTTTACAGGGGCGATTAAGGATAATATTCTCGATATAGAATTGCTTGCTATGGACTTTCTTGAGCTTATGCGTGATCATCCTACCGAGGAGTTTCTGGCTCGTTTTAAACTAAAAGCTGAGGATATTAAAGACCTTGAATCGTTTGAAATACTTGAACTTGTAGGTAAAAAAAGAGGTATGCTGATATCAGGCGGAGAGATAAACACAGAACGTGCCGCCAATCTTATTTTTGACGAGTACAGAGACGGAAAGTTTGGTTATATCACTCTTGAATACCCGGAGGATTGTAATGAATTGGCTTGAATTTGAGAGCAATGCTGCCGCCAAAGGCTTTATAAATATCTGCGGAGTTGACGAGGCCGGACGAGGACCTCTCGCGGGACCTGTATGCGCCGCTGCCGTAATACTTCATCCCGGGCAAATAATCGAGGGTGTAAACGACTCAAAAAAACTCTCGGAAAAAAAGCGTGAAATGCTTTTTGATGTAATAAAAAATGAAGTTCTTGATTATTCTATCGCGTTCTCAACTGTTGAGGAGATCGAAGATATGAATATTCTAAATGCCACAATGCTCGCGATGAAACGTGCTGTCGAAGGATTGAATGTCAAGGCTGATTACGCCCTCATAGACGGCAACCGCCTGCCGCCGCTAAATATTGAATGTGAGTATGTTATTAAGGGCGACGCAAAGTCAATGTCAATCGCCGCGGCTTCAATACTCGCAAAGGTCAGTCGAGACAGATTATGTTATGAATACGCAAAAAAATATCCTCAGTACGGATTTGATAAACATAAAGGCTATGGCACAAAGCTGCATGCTGAAAGAATTAGAGAATACGGTCCCTGTGAGATTCACAGGATGAGTTTTTTGAATAAGATTCTTAGCAATGACTGATAAGCAAAAGCTTGGTATTAAAGGAGAAAAGGCTGTCGCTAAATTTCTCAAAAAGAATAAATATCGCATAATAAGCAAGAATTACTCCTGCAAATACGGTGAGATAGATTTGGTTGCCGAGAACAGAAGTATAATAGCTTTTGTCGAGGTGAAAACCCGAACCGAAGGTCAGATGTTAGCTCCTAGGTTTTCTGTAGATTACAGGAAACAGCAAAGAATACTAAAGACAGCTAAAGATTTTCTTGATAAATATTCCTGTAACAAGCAACCCCGTTTTGATATTGCCGAGGTAACTGTTAACTCAAAAGGTAAACTCGTCATAAACTACATTGACAATGCTTATATACAGGGAGGAGACTATGCGGTATATTGATTTTCATTGTGATACAATATACGAAGCGCTAATCGGAGGGTGTGATATTTCTAATCCGAGTTTCCATATAACACCCGAAAAGACACGGATTATTAATCCTTATATTCAGTGCTTCGCGATATGTGTTCCGGAAGAAATTGTAAAAGACGACGCTACACTTATGTTTAAACAGGCCTACAAAAAGCTTGTGGAACAGTGCGCAAAATATGATATCAAAATTATAAAGTCATACAAGGATATCGAATACCTGTATAAAAACGGCGGAAAAGGCGCGGTGTTCACAGTCGAGAATGCATCCGTGCTCGCGGGTAAACTTGAGAATATTAAGCTTTTTTCAGATTACGGAGTAAAAATAGTTACACTTACCTGGAATGGTGAAAATGAACTCGGCGGTGGAGCACAGACCAACGAAAAATTGGGATTGACTGATTTCGGAACGGAAGTTATCAGAGAACTTGAAAATAAAAAAATAATTATTGATGTTTCTCACGCTTCTGATAAACTGTTTTATGATGTTGTCAGCAACTCAAAACGTCCTCTTATCGCTACTCATTCCAATTCGCGCTCTGTTACTGATGTTAAACGCAATCTTACTGACGAGCAATTCGAGATAATTAAATCCCGTGGTGGGGTAGTGGGGCTAAATTTTCACAGGTATTTTCTGAACAATAATCCTCAAAAAGCCTCAATGTACGATATCCTCCGTCATTGTGAGTATTTTCTTTCTCTCGGAGGTGAGAATACTGTGGCAATCGGCGCTGATTTTGATGGCTGCGAGCTTCCTGACGATATTAAAGGAATTGATTCACTGGGTGATATTTATGAGATGTTTTTATCGCATAATTACTCCGAATCGCTTGTTGATAAAATATTTTTTGAAAACGCGCGTGAATTCTGTAAAAACTTTGACAAATAGCTTTATTTACAGTATAATATTTATTTGAGAAAAAATGATTTAAGAATCTGAAAGGGTGATTTTATGTTATATAACAGCACAGAAAATAAAAACGAAGTCGTGTCGGCTTCTCAGGCGATTGCTCAGGGTATTTCGAAGGACGGCGGACTCTTTGTTCCGCAGGAACTTCCCGAGTATGATTTGGAAACTATCAAGAGCCTTTTGCCTCTCGGATACAAGGGAATCGCAAAAAAGGTCTTCTCTGATTTTCTATGCGATTTTACCGCAGAGGAAATCGAGGATTGTGTAGAAAAAGCCTATACAAGCGAAAAATTCGGATCCGAAAATCCTGCTCCGATTGCTTATAAAAATTACAACGGTAACGACATCAGCGTATTGGAGTTGTGGCACGGCCCGACCTGCGCGTTTAAAGATATGGCGCTTCAGATTCTTCCTCATTTGCTTACAAAATCTCTTAAAAAGACTAACGACGGCAAGGACGCTGTTATTCTTGTTGCTACATCTGGCGATACAGGAAAGGCTGCGCTTGAAGGTTTTAAGGATGTTGAGCATACAAAGATTATTGTTTTTTATCCCGTAGACGGCGTCAGCCCAATGCAAAAGCATCAGATGAATACTCAGGAAGGCTCCAACGTAAAGGTTTGCGCTATAGAAGGTAATTTCGATGACGCTCAGACCGGTGTTAAGAAGATTTTTACTACTCCCGGTATTTCTGCTCAGCTTGAAAACAACAATATGATGTTCTCCTCGGCTAATTCAATCAACTGGGGCAGACTTCTCCCGCAGATTGTATATTATATAGCCGCGTATTGTGAAATGGTTAATGATGGCAAAATTTCTCTCGGAGATAAGATTAATGTTGTTGTTCCGACAGGTAACTTTGGCAATATCCTGGCTTCATATTACGCTTTTTGTATGGGACTTCCCGTTAATAAGTTTATCTGCGCGTCTAATTCAAATAATGTTTTGACAGACTTTATCAACACAGGCGTATATGATAAGAACCGTCAGTTCTATACTACTATCTCGCCGTCTATGGATATTCTCGTATCATCTAACCTGGAGAGACTTCTGTATAAACTTTCCGGTGACAGCGATACCACTGTCAAAGAATGGATGACCGCGTTAAAGTCAGAGGGTAAATACGAGGTAACTCCTGAGGTAAAGGATGCAGTTAAAACCTCTTTCTATGGCGGATGTTGTGATGATAACGCTACCAAGGCTACTATAAAGAAAATGTTCGACGAGCAGGGTTATCTTTGTGATACTCATACAGCCGTAGCTGTTGCTGTATATGACAAGTATGTCAGCGAAACAGGGGATAAGACTCCTGTGTTAATAGCGTCAACAGCAAGTCCGTATAAGTTCTCAAAGGCAGTCTTAGAAGCGGTTAACAACGGTAAGAATTTACCCGACAGTGAATTTGATATGGTTGATTTGCTTAACGATATCACAAAGGCTGATATCCCTAATCCGCTTCTCAGCTTAAAGAATAAAAAATCAAGATTCTCGGATGTTATTAAGGTTAACGAAATGCCCGATTATGTACTCAAAGCTCTCGGTGTAAAATAAATGTCGCTTTTTACGATAGCTGATTTGCACCTGTCATTGGGTACCGACAAACCTATGGATGTTTTTCACGGGTGGGATAATTATGTTGATCGCCTGACTGAGAACTGGAAAAAGCTTATCACAAAAGAAGATACCGTTGTGATTGGCGGTGATATTTCCTGGGCAATGAAGCTTTGCGATACCGAGTCTGACTTTAGGTATATCAACTCGCTTCCCGGAAAAAAGATTTTTCTTAAAGGCAATCACGACTACTGGTGGGAAACACTGAGTAAAATCAACCGTTATATCGAAGAGAAAAACTTTGATACAATCAATATCTTGTTTAATAATCACTATGTTGTAGACGATTATGTGATTTGCGGAACCAGGGGATGGCTGGTTGAATCCGAATCCGATGATGATAAAAAGATTTTAAGCCGTGAATGCGGTCGGCTTAGGCTTTCGCTCGAAAGCGTATGTGACTGTTCAAAAGAGCCGGTTGTGTTTTTGCATTATCCGCCTGTTTACGCCAATGCCAGGAGTGATGAGATTATTGATATCCTAAAGGAATTCGGCGTAAAAAAATGCTATTACGGTCATATTCACGGTACAAATATGATAAAAGGCGCGTTTAACGGAGAGCTTGACGGAATTAATTTTAGACTGGTTTCCTGTGACGCGTTGAAATTTACGCCGCTTTTGGTAAGATAGGCGATTCTTTGTACAAAACTTATCAAATATATATTGCTAAAACTTATAATAAATGTTATAATTTTAATGTTAAACTAAAAATATTGTAATTTTATGGAGGAACTACAAATGAGCTTAATTAATTCAACAAAACTTGACGAGGCTAACAAATACGAGTTAGAGGTTAACGTAGACAAAGATACATTTTCCGCGGCTACGATTAAAGCTTATAAAAAGCAGGTTAAGAGTATCAATATCCCCGGATTCAGAAAGGGAAAAGCTCCTAAGCATATGATCGAAAGAATGTACGGCAAGGGTGTTTTCTACGATGACGCTATTGACGAGACATATCCAAAGGCACTCGCTGACGCTACAGTCGAAGCCGGCTTAAAGGCAGTAAGCGTGGACGACCTTTCTATCAAGGAGGTTTCCGACGACGGTTATACTTTTACCGCTAAAATCACAGTTGCTCCTGAGCTTACAGTTGACGGATACAAGGGTATTGAGGTCGAGAAGCTTTCTACCGAGGTTACAGAGGACGCGATTGACGAAGAGCTGCAGGCGGTTAGAGAGAGAAACGGCCGTATGGTAACGGTTGAAGACAGATCCTGTGAAAACGGCGATACTGTTGTAATCGACTTTGAGGGTTTCTGTGACGGTGAGGCTTTTGAGGGCGGCAAAGCTGAGAATTTTAACCTTAAGCTCGGTGAAGGCCAGTTTATTCCCGGTTTTGAGGATGCTGTTGTAGGTCACTCGACAGGAGAGGAATTCACTATTGACGTTAAGTTCCCCGAGGATTACAACGCTGAAAATCTTGCTGGCAAGGATGCTCAGTTCAAGATTAAACTTCACGAGATTAAGGTTAAGGAGCTTCCTGAGGTTGACGACGAGTTCGTAAAGGACGTTTCCGAAAAGGATACACTTGAAGAATACAGAGAAGAGCTTAAAGAGAAAGTAGCAAAGAGACTTGAGGAAGAGGCCGACAAGGATTTCGACAATAAGCTTACCGATGCGCTTGTTGAGCTTGCAACAGAAGAAATTCCGGAGGCTATGTATCAGAACGAGGTTCGTGATATGGTACAGCAGTTCGAGATGCAGCTCCAGTCTCAGGGCTTAAACCTCCAGACTTATCTTCAGTACACAGGTATGGAGCAGGGTACAATCGAAGCTACATACAGACCACAGGCAGAAAAGAGAGTTAAGCTTCGTCTGGTACTTGAGGCTATTGCCCGTCAGGAAGATATCAAGGCTGATGACGAGGCTCTTGAAGCGGAATATAACAAACTCGCCGAGGCATATAATATGAAGGCCGACGAGGTTAAGAACTTTGTTTCCGAGGACGCTTTGTCTGAGGATATCAGAGTTGACAAGGCTATGCAGCTTGTCCGCGATAACGCTAAAACAAAATAAGACTGTATAATTAACTGATTATCAGTCAATTATTATTACGAAAGGGTGATTATATTGGCATTAGTACCTTATGTAATCGAACAAACCAACAGAGGCGAACGCTCTTATGATATTTATTCAAGACTTTTAAATGACAGAATTGTTATGCTCAACGAGGAAGTCAACAGCGCAAGCGCCAGCGTTGTAGTTGCTCAGCTGCTCTATCTTGAGGCTCAGGATCCTACAAAGGACATAAGCCTATATATCAACAGTCCGGGCGGCTCGGTGACAGACGGCTTCGCGATTTATGACACTATGAATTATATTAAATGCGACGTATCCACAATTTGTATGGGTATGGCAGCGAGTATGGGAGCTTTCCTTCTTGCAGCCGGAGCAAAGGGTAAGAGATACGCTCTGCCTAACTCTGATATTATGATTCACCAGCCCTCCGGCGGAGCTCAGGGTCAGGCTACCGATATGGAGATCCATACCCAGCACATTCTTGATATAAAGAAAAGACTTAATCAGATACTCGCCGATAACACAGGTCAGCCTGTGGATGTTATAGCGAGAGATACAAACCGTGATAACTTTATGACTGCGCAGCAGGCGCTTGAATACGGATTGATTGACAAGGTGTTTGAAAAAAGATAAGCGAGGATAATTATGCCTAACAACATTGATGACAATATCTATTGTTCGTTTTGCGGAAAACCGCAGGAATTTGTCGGCCGGCTCATAAAGGGAAACGGCGTTTACATCTGTGACCAATGTATAGAGCTTTGCGTCAATATATTGGAGGATTCCGATTTTGACAATTCCTTTGCGGATGAAGATAATAATGATTCTGTACAGGAGATTCCTCAGCTCCTTAAGCCGGCTGAGATAAAGAGCATCCTTGACGAATATGTTATCGGACAGGACAGAGCAAAACGAGCGTTGTGTGTTGCTGTTTATAACCATTATAAACGTGTTTTCAGCAATGAAAATGATGTTGAGTTTGCCAAGAGCAATGTACTTTTGTTAGGCCCTACAGGTGTAGGAAAAACCTTGCTTGCTCAGACTTTAGCTCAGGCGCTTGACGTACCGTTCGCTATTGCCGACGCTACTACATTGACAGAAGCCGGATACGTAGGCGAGGACGTCGAAAATATTCTGCTTAAGCTTATTCAAGCTGCTGATTTTGATATCGAAAAAGCTGAGCGTGGCATTATATATATCGACGAAATTGATAAGATATCACGTAAATCGGAGAATCCGTCAATAACCCGTGACGTTAGCGGCGAGGGTGTACAGCAGGCTTTGCTGAAGATTCTTGAGGGTACGGTTTCCAATGTTCCGCCTACAGGTGGCAGAAAGCATCCTCAGCAGGAGTTCTTACAGGTTAATACCAAGAATATCCTGTTCATATGCGGCGGCGCGTTTGACGGGCTCGAAAAGATTGTTGAAAAACGTAAGGGTTCTTCTGTAGTAGGTTTCGGAGCTAATGTACAGGAAAAGGCCGTTATTGATGAAACAGGCTGGATGGAAGATGTCGTTGCGCACGACCTCGTCAAATACGGTATTATCCCGGAGCTTGTCGGTCGTATACCGGTTATTACAGCGTTAAACGGACTTGATGTTGACGCTCTTGTAAGAATCCTTACAGAACCGAAGAATTCCTTGCTTAAACAATATAAAAAGCTGTTTATGCTTGATGGGGTAGAACTTGAATTTACCGACGACGCTTTGCTGTCTGTAGCTAATCAGGCTAAAGAACAGAAAACCGGCGCAAGAGGACTCAGAGGTATTATGGAGAATATACTCAATGACCTTATGTTTGATGTTCCGTCTGATGAAAGTATCACAAAGATAATTATTAATCAAAATGTTGTCGACAATAAAGCAGAACCTATTATCGAAAGGTCCAACAGCAAACGTCGCGGCAAGTTATCATTCAACAATAAAATCATAGAAGCCGAAGAGGTTTCATAAATTTATCCAACCGCTGTAATGTGAATAATCTTGGTGATTTTTACACTACAGCTTTTGGATTTTAAGGAGACATTATGGAAAAATCAGGTTTTACAAGTTTTAATTTACCTGTTTTGCCTCTGAGAGGTCTTGTTGTTTTTCCAAAAACTTTACTGCATTTTGATGTAGGAAGAAAAAAGTCACAAAAAGCTATCAGCCTCGCTATGAAAAACGACCAGACTATCTTTCTGGTTGCTCAGAAAAACCCGGCTGTTAAAGAACCTACCCGTTTGGATTTGTACGAAATTGGTGTGGTTTGCCGGATTATACAGGTGATAAAGCAAACTGATGATACAACACGTATTATCGTAGAGGGATTATACCGAGCTACATCCTTGGATTATACAAATTCGAACGGATGTCTGTTCGCTGAAGTTTCGGCTTATATAGGTGCTCCGGAACCTGACTCGTCTAGAGATATCGCGCTAATAAGACAGCTCAAGTCTGTTTTTCAGCGATACGCTTCTCTTAACACCAATCTCGCGTCCGACGTATTGTTCAGAGTTGCTACATGTAACGACGGTGATGAGCTCGCCGACTTTTTAGCCGGCAATATTTTACCTGACTTTGACAATAAGCAACTTCTGCTTGAGACTTTGGATAAAACAGAAAGAATGGAGATTCTTCTTGATATGATGCATCAGGAGGTCTATATTCTTGAAATTGAGGAGCAGTTAGAGGAAAAAGCTAGGGAAAGAATAGACAAAACTCAGCGTGAGTATTTCCTCAGAGAACAAAAATACATAATCGAGTCCGAGCTGGGAGAAGCGGATTCTCCGTCCGGAGAATCTGATGTCTTTGCTCAGAGAATCAAGGAACTTAAACTTCCGGAGGAAAGCGAAGCAGTACTTCTGAAGGAATGCCGCAAACTATCAAAAATGCCTTTTGGCAGCCAGGAAGCGTCCGTAATAAATACTTATCTTGAAACAGTACTTGACCTTCCGTGGAATATCAGCACGAAGGATAAGCTGAATATTAAGCAAATAGCTACAAAACTTGAAAAGAATCATTACGGACTGAAAAAGGTTAAAGAAAGAATTATTGAACAGTTAGCCGTAAGAAAGTTGAATAATTCAATAAAAGGCCAGATTATTTGTCTTGTCGGACCTCCGGGCGTAGGAAAAACATCTATTGCCCAGTCCGTAGCTTCGGCAATGGGCAGAAAATCGGCCCGCATAGCCCTCGGCGGAGTTCACGATGAAGCAGAAATCCGAGGCCACAGAAAAACCTATATAGGTTCAATGCCAGGCAGGGTTATCAGCGCAATTAAAAGCGCCGGAACAAACAATCCGCTATTGATTCTTGATGAAATTGATAAACTCGGTTCTGATTATAAAGGCGATCCTTCATCCGCGTTGCTGGAGGTTTTGGATTCTGAACAGAACAACAAGTTTGTCGACCATTATATAGATATTCCTTTTGATTTATCAAATGTTTTCTTCATTACAACCGCGAATGACGCATCCGGTATTCCCGCTCCTTTATATGATAGGATGGAGATAATAGAAATCGGAAGCTATACAAGAGAAGAAAAATTCAACATAGCAAAAAAACATCTTATTCCTAAACAAATATCCGCGAACGGACTTGATACATCATTAGTCAAGTTTACACCCGGCTCTATTTATACAATAATTGATTGTTATACAAGAGAAGCCGGAGTACGACGTCTTGAACAAGAAATAGCAAAAGCTATCCGAAAATTCGCTGTAAAATATGTTAAGGGCGAAGCTGAATCTATTCGCTTTACCGACAAAAATATCGGCGAATACCTCGGAGTCAAGAAAGTAATAGGGGATAAGATCCAGAAAAATGATGAAATAGGTCTTGTAAACGGACTTGCGTGGACGTCTGTCGGAGGAACGCTGCTTCCGATTGAAGTCGCCGTAATGCCCGGAGACGGTAAACTTACTCTCACCGGTTCGCTGGGCGATGTTATGCAGGAAAGCGCTAAAGCGGCAATTACCTGTATTCGTTCTCACAGTGATATACTTAAAATTGACAAGACATTTTACAAGACAAAGGATATTCATATTCACGCTCCGGAGGGCGCTGTTCCAAAGGACGGTCCGTCGGCCGGAATCACAATGGCAACCGCAATCTATTCTGCGCTCTCTATGCGTCCGGTAAGGCGCGATATTGCTATGACGGGCGAGATTACATTAAGAGGAAAAATCCTCGCGATCGGCGGATTAAAGGAAAAGTCAATGGCCGCTTATAAATCCGGAGTAAAGACAATTTATATTCCTAAAGATAATGTGCCGGATTTGGAGGAGATAGATTCCTCGGTACGTGAATCTGTTGTATTTGTTCCTGTAGAAAACTTTACAGAGGTTATAAACAGCGCGACCCTGGAGCCGCTTGTTATAAAAGAAAAGAACGACGGCTATATTATACCCCAGAATACAAAAGTAGAATCATCCGTGATAAGGCATTGATATTATGAATTTTAACAAAGTGGAATTTGAGTTATCCGCGGGAGTTGTATCTCAGCTTCCGCAAAGTGAAAAACCGGAGATTGTTTTTTCCGGACATTCCAATGTCGGCAAAAGCTCTCTAATAAATAAACTTGTCCAGCGCAAAAATCTTGCCAGGGTCAGCTCTCAGCCGGGTAAGACAGCTACTATAAATTTTTTTGACGCTGAGGAGTTCAAGCTCGTTGACCTTCCCGGATACGGTTACGCCAAGGTTTCTAAGGCTGAGAAGGCAAGGTGGGCGGAGCTTGTAGAGGGATACCTCTCCCGCGAAAGAAATATAGCTTTGATAATTCAAATTATTGATATACGTCATAAACCTACTAAGGATGATTATGATATGCTGAATTTCTTATATCAGAGCAACGCGCCTTTTGTAGTAGTTTTAACCAAGCGAGATAAATTAAAAAAGACCGCTTACGAAAAACGTGTAAACGAGATAATGGATGAGCTACAGGAATTTGAGGGTACAGAGTTGATTCCTTTTTCCGCTGTTACGGGAGAGGGTCTTGACGACGTTAAACAGGTAATTGAGGAATATATAAAAGGATAAGGTAATCGGAGGTAATTATGGAGAAAATACCTTTTCTGTCATTGGAACAGGCAAAAAACATCATTAAAGAAATACCTACTCCTTTTCATATTTATGATGAAAAGGGGATAAGAGAAAACGCCAGAGCGCTCAACAAGGCGTTTAGCTGGAACAAAGGTTTCAAGGAGTATTTCGCTGTCAAAGCAACTCCTAATCCGTATCTTATGAAGATACTGCAAGAAGAGGGTTGCGGAATGGATTGCTCGTCTTATACCGAGCTTATGTTGTGCGAGGCGTGCGATATTTCGGGCAGCAACATTATGTTCAGCTCAAATGTAACTCCTGTTGAGGATATGCAAAAGGCGTATGATTTGGGCGCTTATATCAACCTTGACGACTATACACATGTGGAGTTTATCAAAAAAGTATGCGGTGTTCCTAAGACAATCTTTTGCCGTTATAATCCGGGCGGTGTATTCGAGCTCGGCGGTTCGGAGGATAAGGTTCAGGTTATGGACACACCGGGTGACTCAAAATACGGAATGACAGAGGAGCAGATGGAAAATGCGTTCATCGAGCTTAAAGAAGCCGGCGCCGAGGAATTCGGAATCCACGCTTTTTTAGCTTCGAACACTGTGTCAAATGAGTATTATCCTGAGCTTGCTTCTATACTGTTCAAACTTGCGGTAAGACTACATAAGAAAACAGGAGTACACATCAAGTATATCAATCTTTCGGGCGGTGTAGGTGTAGACTATAAGCCGGAAGAACCCAAGAGTGATATTGCCTATATCGGCGAGGGTGTACGCAAAAAATTTGAGGAAATCCTTGTGCCGGAGGGAATGGGAGATATCTCGATTTTCACCGAACTGGGACGTTATATGCTAGCGCCATACGGTTCGCTTATAGCTACGGCAATTCACGAAAAGCACATATACAAGGACTACATAGGACTCGATGCCTGTGCGGCTAACCTTATGAGACCCGCAATGTACGGCTCATATCATCACATTTCCGTACTCGGTAAAGAGGACAAGCCCTGTGACCATAAATATGACGTAACAGGCGGTCTGTGTGAGAACAATGATAAATTCGCAATTGACAGAATGTTGCCGAAGATTGATATTGGCGATATAATCTATATCCATGATGCCGGTGCTCACGGATTCTCGATGGGTTATAATTATAACGGCAAGCTTCGTTCTGCCGAAGTTCTGCTAAAAGAGGACGGTTCATTTGAACTTATCAGAAGGGCAGAGACCCCGAAGGATTATTTCGCGACATTTGATTTTTCAAATTTTAAATTTAATTAAAGAGATAGGACGGCTTATTATGAGCCGTCCTTATGATTTGACTTTATTTTTCCGAGTGGATTACTTTCGGCAGCTTCTTTGAGCTGTCTGTTTGAAAGGTGAGTGTAAATCTCAGTTGTTCCGAGGTTTTCGTGACCGAGAATATCCTTAAGAACTCTGATGTCCACATCTCCGGTCTGATACATCAGTGTAGCCGCAGTATGGCGTAACTTATGACACGAGTAACCCTGAGCGTTAAGACCGATTTTTTCAAGATATTTATAAACCATAGCCTGTACGGTTTTAGGAGACATTCGATTGTGATTACGGCTTATAAAAAGCGCGTTTTTATCCTTTACGTCATCAACCGGTCGAACCTCTTTATAGGCGTTAATCGCGTCAATACAGGATTTGTTAAGGTAGATAATACGTTCTTTGTTACCTTTTCCAAGGACACGCATGGTGTTGTCGGGGCGTATATCATTATAATTAAGTCCGCATAGCTCAGAAAGCCGCAGACCGCAGTTTAAAAACAAGGTGAGTATACAATAGTCTCTGTAGTAATTATCGCCCTCAACGGCGTTTAAGAGCTCAATAGACTGCTCCAAGGTTAGATACTTTGGTAAGGATTTCTTTCTCTTAGGGGTTTCGAGGTCTTTTATCGGATTAGAATCAATAATATGGTTACGTTCGAGATATTTGTAGAACTGACGCAGGGAAGAGGTCTTTCGCGCTCTGGCAGACTGACCGTTGTTGCGTTCACGCTGGAGATAATACATAAACTCGTAAGTTTCTCTCAGAGTAATAGATTTAATAAGATTAACGTCAACATTATCAATGCTGATTTCATCAAAAGGCTCGGACGAAATCTTGCGCGACATATTAATATATCTAAAAAAGGTTCGAAGGTC
>CADAEZ010000033.1 GCA_902787145.1 uncultured Ruminococcus sp. | reverse complement strand
ACCGTAAAACTTATCTAAGAGGAAAGACAATCGACCAGATTTATGATGTTTTCGCGCTGAGGATAATCCTTGACAGCGTTCAGGACTGCTACAACCTGCTTGGTGTTATTCACGACCTTTATAAGCCGATTCCTAACCGTTTTAAGGATTATATCTCAACCCCGAAGCCTAATATGTATCAGTCGCTTCATACTACCGTAATCGACAATGACGGTATTCCTTTTGAGGTGCAGATTCGTACCTGGGAAATGCACCGTACCGCCGAGAACGGAATCGCGGCTCACTGGAAGTACAAGCTCGGCTTTACCCGAATCGTAAATAATAAAAAGGCGCGTGAGCTTGACGAGAATATCAATCGTATTAAAGACGTGCTGAAGGCGCAGATCGATACCGATGATTCGACCGATATTATAAGAAACATCCGCAACGACTTCGACCAGAACGAGGTCTATGTTTTCTCGCCCAAGGGCGACGTGTTTAATCTGCCGAGCGGCTCCACCGTTATTGACCTCGCGTATCTTATTCATACCGAGGTCGGTAACCATATGGTTGGCGCAAAGGTTGACAAGCGAATTGTGCCAATTGACTATAAGCTTAATACCGGCGAAATATGCGAAATACTAACCCAAAAGGATAGTCATCCGCGCAGAGACTGGCTCGAAATATGCAAAACCTCGTCAGCTCGCTCAAAGATTCGTCAGTGGTTTAAGAAAGAAAAACGTGAAGAAAATATAATCGAAGGCAAAATAATGCTTGAAAAAGAGCTTAAACGCAGCAATATCTCGCTTTCCGACGAAGAACTCGAAAAGCTGTTGCAGTTTATGCTCAAAAAGAACAAGTTCAACACTGTTCAGGATCTTTACGCCTCAATAGGTTACGGCGGAATCCAGCTGTGGAAGGTAATGCCGCGTATCAAAGAGGAGTACAACAACCTGTTTAATACAGGAGATTCCGGCGAGATTCTCCCACATACAATCGCTCCTCAGCGTCGCAGACACGCCAACTCCGGCGTTATAGTTGAGGGTATGGATGACTGCGCTATCAAGTTTTCGCAATGCTGTAATCCGCTGCCTGGAGATGATATTATCGGATACATTACCCGCGGATTCGGTGTTTCGATTCATAAACGCAATTGTTCTAATATTCCTGTCGATATCTCAAAAGCCGAGGAACCAGACAGATATGTTAACGTCAGGTGGGAAAATGAGATCAACGAAAGCTTCCGTTCTACGCTGGAGATTATTACAAACGACAGAACCGGACTGCTTGCCGATATTACAATCGCCCTGTCGTCAATGAGGATATTTATTCATTCGCTCAATTCAAGACAGATTGACGGCGGAAGGGCTATGGTCACAGCCACTATCGACATAAACAACAGGGAACATCTCGACCTTGTTATAAAGCGATTGCAGTCCATCAGGGATATTGTTTCTATAAAGAGGTTTTAGGAGGTCGCTATGAGAGTAGTGTTACAGCGAGTAAGCGAAGGTTCCGTTGTGATTGACAATAACACGGTAGCCGAGATCAAAAACGGATTTTTGCTCCTTCTCGGTGTGAAAAACGGAGATACAGAGAATGACGCGGTTAAGCTCGCCAATAAGATTTCCGGGCTCAGGATTTTTACTGATGAAAACGACAAAATGAATCTCAGCTTGGCTGATGTCGGCGGCTCGGTAATAGTTGTTTCGAATTTTACGCTGTACGCCGATTGTTCTCACGGCAGACGACCGAGCTTTATAAACGCCGCTAAGCCGGATTTGTCTAATCCGCTATATGAGTTTTTCTGTGAAAAGCTCAGGGAAAACGGAGTGTCTGATGTTCAGACAGGCGAGTTCGGAGCGGATATGCAGGTAAAGCTTGTAAACGACGGTCCCGTTACACTTGTAATTGATTCGGAGGAGCTTAAATGATAAGCATAAAAGTATATAATGTCACTATGATTATGACAAATTGCTATCTTTTGACTGATGATACTACAGGTGATATGGCGGTAGTGGATCCCGGCGGACAAAGCGATCAGCTGATTTCCGATATAAAGAGCAGCGGCGGAAGCCTAAAATATGTTATACTCACACACGGCCACTATGACCACATTGGTTTCTCAAAACAACTCGCCGATATGTTCTCCGCAAAGGTAATATGTCCGCGCAAAACGCAGAGGTTCCTCGACGACAACAGGCTTAATCATTCCGCTTATCACAGCGATTTTGACATAAAACCATATAAAGCCGATATTCTGCTTGATGACGGCGATGTCTTTGCGTTGGGTGATACCGAGATAAAATTTATCGCTACTCCCGGTCATACCGAGGATTCGGGCTGTTATATTTTCGACAACGTTCTTATATGCGGAGACACTCTGTTCTGCGAGTCCTACGGACGAACCGACCTTCCGACCGGTGATGATTTCGATATGATTCAGTCTATGAAAAAGCTTAAGGAGCTAGACGGCAACTATGACGTATTGCCGGGTCACGGTATGTTGTCCAATCTTGACCACGAACGCAAGTATAACCCGTTAATGAGGCGGCTATGAATCTGTATATAAACAACCACAGCTTTCACTATGAGCTCGAAAATTTGACAAGATTATTCTATCCTAATGAAAAAATCAAGGTGATAAAGGATTCATCGGATTTCGAAAAGCCCTTTATTAATACACAAATAGCCGATAAGCTTATAGCCGAAGTCAGTATAGGTGATTTTTATAAAAAATCCGAATCGGATATTTGTATTGAGTCCGAAAACGAGCGTATGCTCTGCGAGATGGTTTATAAAATATTGTGCGAGCTTACAGATGTCACTCCGCCCTGGGGTATGATAACCGGAGTCCGTCCCGTAAAACTTTACAGACAGCTAAAGGAGAATGAGGGAGGAGAAAAGGCAGACGCTTATTTCAGAGACAAGCTTTTTGTCAGCCCTAAGAAGGTAGAGTTGTTAAGTCTTACCGAGAGTATTGAAAAAAAGATAATTGATTTATCCCACAGAAACAGCTTTAGCCTTTACATCTCGATTCCGTTTTGTCCGTCAAGATGTTACTACTGTTCATTTGTACAGTCATCTGTTGAAAGGTGCAGGCATCTTGTTGAGCCGTATGTTGAGCTTTTGTGCCGTGAAATAGAATATACCGCTGAAATTGCCGCAAATCTCGGACTCAGGCTCGAGACAGTTTATATGGGAGGCGGCACGCCTACTACATTATCCCCGGAACAGATGTCAAGGGTGCTTTCCGCTGTGAATTCAAGCTTTGATATAAGTTCTTTGCGTGAGTTTACTGTTGAGGCAGGCAGACCCGATACTATTACAAAAGATAAACTTATTTCTATATTAGAAAATAAAGTCGACAGGATCTCGATTAATCCCCAAACTCTGAACGACGAAATACTTGACATAATCGGCAGAAAGCATACCGCTTCACAAACTATAGAGGCTTATAAGCTTGCGCGTGAGGTTGGGTTTAACAGTATTAATATGGACTTGATTGCCGGGTTACCGGAGGAAAGCGAGAAAAGCTTTGTTGATACTCTTAACAGAGTCTGCGCTCTTGATCCCGAATGTATCACTGTGCATACTTTGTCTATGAAACGCAGCTCCACCCTTACGCAGGACGGAACCGCGATTAACCGCTCGGACGCTGTACGTACGTCGAAAATGCTCGATTACGCTTTTGAAAAGCTGGTTGACAGCGGGTATCTTCCGTATTATTTGTACAGACAAACTCGTATGGTAGGTAATTTGGAGAATACAGGCTGGTCAAAGCCCGGATTTGAGAGCTTATATAATATTTATGTTATGGACGAGACTCACACGATTCTCGGATGCGGTGCCGGAGCGGTAACAAAGCTAAAATCTCCCGACGACAGCTACTTGAAGAGAGTTTTTAACTTTAAATATCCGTATGAATATATTAACAGATATTCCGAGCAGCTCGAAAGAAAAAAAGAAATATACACTTTTTATGAAAAGTATATTTAATTATTGATATTTATTATATCGGATGATATAATAGAATAAATTTATAGAAAGGATGATTTATATGGCTATTTTTGATGATGTAGTAGTTAACGCTAAATCAGCAGCGGCTGTTGTTTCTAAAAAAGCCGGAACAATTATCGACTTATCCAAGCTCAGAATTTCTCTCGCGTCTTTGAGGAGCGAGCTTAACAAGCAGTATGTAGCTCTCGGCGAGGCTGTTTATAATAACGAGCCAATTGACGAGATTGACGCTATTAAGGCGGCTATCGACGAGGTAAAGCAGAATATTGATGATGTCGAGAAAATCCTTGACGCTTCGAGAAACACGGTTACTTGTCCCGCCTGCGGACAGAAACTGCCGAAATCCGCGCAGTTCTGTTCAACCTGCGGAACCCAGATTCCCAAGAAGGTTGCTGTATGCAAATCATGCGGCGCCGAGCTTCAGCCGGAGACGAAATTCTGCGCTATGTGCGGTACTCCTATTGGGGAAGCTGACGATACTTCCGAAGAGTAATATAATACTTACAAAATCAGAGCGCCCGACTTGCTGATTCCAGCGTCGGGCGTGGATTAATAGGTGATTTTATTGTCAAAAAAATATAACGCTATCGAAAACGCCAAGTCAAACGCCTCACAGACTTTTCTCAAGGGCGCCGCGGTAATGACATTCAGTATGGTTGTCGTAAAGATACTTGGCTTTGTAGATAAAATATTAATCAGTAATTTATATGCTTATTTCGGCGACGAGTACGCCGCTATCGGTACGGGTCTGTACAGTAACGCATATGAGATTTATATTCCGCTATTTACCATAGCTACAGCGGGATTCCCGATTGCTGTTTCAAGGCTTATTTCGGAGAGTATAGCTCAGAAAAGATATAAAGATGTCCGCCAGATTCATAAGGTTTCCATACCGTTTTTCGCTATAACCGGCACGGTATGCTTTCTTATTATGTTCTGTTCCAGCTTCTTTTATATCAATGTAATCAAGTCTCCTTACTCGCTATACGCTATGCTGATGCTTTCTCCGGCTATTTTATTCGGATGTCTTGTTTCTATTTACAGAGGATATTTTGAGGGACAGAGGAATATGGTTCCGACCGCTATATCCGAAATAATCGAAGCCGGCTCCAAGCTTGTGTTCGGACTTGCTATCGCGTATATTATTATGAAGATCGGCGGCGATGAGTATTCGGCCTCCGGTACTGTATTCGGACTGACATTTTCGGGCTCGCACGCTAAGCTTGACGCCATGTATACTATAATGTCGTTCTCCGTTGCCGGAGCTATATCCGGAATTGTTATCGGCAGTATAGCGTGCTTTGTGTTCCTATTATTAAGATATAAAATCGGCGGAAACGGCATTCCCGAGGAATACTACGAGAATACCGTAGACGCCAGGAGCAAAAAGGAAACATTCATAAGAATGTTCAAGACCGCCATCCCAATTGGTCTTACCGCTCTTGTTATGAATATCGGAACCTTGGTGGACTCCGCTGTTATCCAAAATGTTTTGTACAGCCTTGCCAACACAAACGGTAATGATATTGTAAAACAGTATAAGGATATGGGAGTAAACCTTTCAAACCAGCTATATTCCAAGACTATACATACCGCGTTATGGGGATGCTACGGAGCGGCTTTGCCGCTTATGCAGCTTGTTACCGCGGTTACACAGGCTTTTGGTACGGCTGCTATGCCTAATGTTGCCAGCGCGTGGACTAAGCAGAACAAACAGGAGCTTAAGTCATCTATTGAGACTGTGCTAAGGCTTACCATGCTGTTTACTCTGCCGGCCGGACTCGGACTCGCGGCGCTTGCCGAGCCTATAATGGATTTGGTTTACGCGAGCAATGTGCAGGTTGTCATCGGAGCTCAGGTACTTAAGGTTATGGGCTTTACGGCTATTGTGATCGCCTGTGTTGTTCCGCTGTGCAGTATGTTACAGGGAATCGGCAGGGTAGACCTTCCGCTGAAGATTTACACCGCCGGTATTATAATCAAGGTTGCTACTACATGGCTGTTTGTAAGAGTTGTATCTATAAACATCCAGGGTGGCTCTGTCGGCTCACTTATTGCTTACAGCTTTATGCTTATAGTAGGTATGTATTTGCTCGTCAAGCATTCGGGTATAATGCCGGACTTTGTTTCTACGGTTATAAAACCGCTTATTTCGGCGATTTTATGCGCTGTTACCGCGTTTTTCACCTTTATTCTGTTTAAGGGAATGATGCCGATGATAGCCGCTACAGCGCTTTCTGTGGTATGCTCGGGCATTGTATATATTACATTTTTGTTAATTTTAAAGACTTTTACGAGTAATGAGCTTAAATATCTGCCAAAAGGTGAAAAAATTGTAACTATACTTGAAAAATATCATCTAATAGGGTAAAATAACCAATGTTAACGCGACTTTCAAGATTTCAGGAGGCTTAGAAATTGAGTTTTACCAAAAAGGAAAGATATGACTTTAATGATTTGGTAGAGATAATGAAATTTCTCAGAGCACCTGACGGATGTCCATGGGACAGGGTTCAGACTCACGAAAGTATTCGCTCTAACCTTATAGAAGAAACCTATGAGGTTATCGAGGCTATTGATACAAAGGATAATGAGCTTATGAAGGAAGAGCTTGGGGACGTTCTTCTTCAGGTTGTTTTCCACAGCGAGATGGCCGAGGAGGACGGAGCTTTCAACATCGATGATGTTATTCACGATGTTTGTCATAAGCTTGTTATAAGACATCCTCACGTTTTCGGTGATGTAAAAGCCGATAACAGCGAGGAGGCTCTCGCAAGCTGGAACGATGTCAAGATGAAAACAAAATCCCAAAAGAAACAGTCCGAGGCTATGCTTAGTGTTTCGAGAGCGCTTCCGTCTCTGATGAGAGCGACAAAGATTCAGCAAAAGGCCGCTAAGGTTGGTTTTGACTGGGCCGATGTTTCCGGCGCGATGGATAAGGTAGATGAAGAATACTGCGAACTTAAAGAAGCGGTTAACAATGGTTCCGAAGCTGAAATGGCCGAGGAACTCGGAGACTTACTGTTCTCCGTAGTTAATGTATCAAGATTTATCGGGGCTGATAGTGAGAAAGCTCTCTATGACGCCTGTGATAAATTTACCGAGCGTTTTCAGGAAGTGGAGAAGCTCTGTGAGGAGCGAAACATTGATATGGAATCTGCTACGGTTTGTGAACTTGATTCCCTTTGGGAAGAAGTCAAAAAATAATTTTTTTGGAGGAATTAAACTATGAACAAGACAGAATTAATCGCAGCAGTTGCTGAGGTAAGCGGTATCACAAAGAAGGACGCCGAGAAGGCTGTTTCCGCTACATTCGATACTATCGTTAACGCTATTGTAGAAGGCGATAAGGTTCAGCTCGTAGGCTTTGGTACTTTCGAGCAGCGTCAGAGAAACGCTCGTACAGGCGTTGACCCAAGAACAGGTAACAAGATTGAGATTGCCGCTTCCAAGGTTCCGGCATTCAAGGCTGGTAAGGCTTTCAAGGACGCTGTAAACAAGTAATCTGACTTTTAAGTTATTGAGCTGTCTTTTTGACAGCTCTTTTACTTTTACGGAGGTAGTGTGAAAGTTCACACTAACCAAATTATTATTGTCCGCTCAGTTTGCCGCAATCGTCAACGAGCGATGACTTGATTTCCATTTACGCCTTATCCGCTCACGGTAAGGACGTAATGAACATTAATATCTATTTGTGGGCGGAAAGGCTATGGATATTATGAGATTAGATAAATATCTTAAGGTTTCTCGTTTGATAAAACGACGCACTGTTGCCAATGAGGCATGTGACGCCGGCAGAATAATTGTTAACGGCAATGTAGCCAGAGCTTCGTATAAGGTTAAGCTCGGCGATATTATAGAGATATCAATGGGCGCCCGTCAGCTTAAGATAAAGGTGACAGGACTCAACGAGCACGCTACAAAGGAAAATGCTGCCGAAATGTATGAGTCTGTATCATAATCCATAATTTTTTCCATATATTTATATGGAAAGGTTGTGGTTTTGTTTTGCAGGATAATTACAGCAAACCTCATTCGCTGACATTGAATAACAGAAAAAAACTCAGCCTGTCGGGAGTTGAGGATGTAACCGGATTTAACGAAGAGCTTATTTCTCTTGTTACCGGTATGGGCGGACTGTATATAAAAGGAGAGAATCTGCACATAGAGCGCCTTGACCTTGATAAGGGCGAGGCGGATATAGACGGCAGCATAACTTCGCTTCAGTATACACGAAACCGGGACGGCAGGGGATTGCTGAAAAGGATTCTAAGCTGATGGAGTTTACTCTTGTTCAGCTTTGTATGGCTTTTTTGTATTCGGTGATTTCGGGCTTAATTCTTGGACTTGTATATGAGATTTTTCGCCTCAGCCATATTGCGGGATTAACCTGCGGCTTGTATTATTTTATATCCGATATTGTCTATATGATAATTTGCGGATTATTTACATATTTCTTTTGCCTTGTTTTTTTAGAGGGGAAAGTAAGGCTTTTTGTAATAATTGGTGAAATATTAGGCTTTTTTGTTTATTATAATTTACTTGTAAAGGTATTTAATTGTGCTTTTGTTCCAATATTGCGCATTATTAAAAAAATATTAAAAAAACTATTGAAAAAAAGCCGAATCTTAATGTATAATATAAAAAGTAAGCTATTATCGGTAATTTTATTTTTTGAAAAATATATTGAAGGTATCAAAAATGAAAAAAACGAATCAGGTAATCGAAAATGAAAACGCCGTACAGTCAAAGGAAGAAATCAGAGAAGTAGATAAACCAAAGAAAAAGAGAAATAAAAAATATTGGCCGCTGTATATAGCGGGATTCGCTTTCTTGGTTTACGCTTCGTTTACAATCGTTAACCAGAGCATTGAGGTTAACTCAAGGCGTGAGGTTCTTAAACAATTAAATGATGAGCTCAAAATCGTAGAGATCAAGAGCGAGAATCTAAAGAAAGTAAAAAATTACAAGGGCAAGGATCTTAGCGATTATATAGAGAGTATAGCGCGCGAGGATCTTGACTTTGTTAAAAACGGAGAGCGTATTTTTATAATCGAATCCGGAGACTGATTTGGGGAGTAAGATGAGTATTGATTTAAACACAATTGTAGAAGGCAAGGTGTCGGGAATTACCAAGTTCGGTGCTTTTGTCGATTTGCCGGACGGAGTTACCGGAATGGTACATATCTCCGAAGTAAGTCAATCGTACGTAAGCGATATCAAAGATTTTCTTAAGGTCGGCGATACGATAAAAGCCAAGGTTATCTCTAATGATAAAGGTAAAATAGCTTTGTCAATTAAACAGACTCAGCCTAAACCGGCCAGGAAGCCCTCTAAGCCTCAGAAATCAAAACCTCAAAAGCCCTATAAGCCTGCTCCTCCGGTTACAAGTCCGGGTGATTATGAATGGCAGAGCGCGCAGTCCGATTCTCCGTCATCCTTCGAGGATATGATGTCTATGTTTAAAAAGACAAGCGAGGATAAAATGTCCGATTTAAAGCGCTCAAGCGGCGAATCCAGGGGATACAGCCGCCGCGGAAACAGTTCAAGAAAATAATAGTACAAGGCTGTCGCAAAAGCGACAGCTTCTTTTTGGTGATAAGTATGGAAAAATATACTTTCTGCGCGCCTTGTCTATTTGGATTAGAGGGCATATGCGCTAATGAGTTTAAATATATCGGATTCAGTAATGTAAGAGCCGAAAACGGCAGAGTGCTTTTTGACGGTGATTTTTCGAGTGCCGTACGAGCTAATCTTTTGTCAAGGTATTGTGAGCGTGTTCTTATATTGTTATCGGAGTTCAGAGCCGAATCGTTCGACGATCTCTTTGAGGGTACAAAGTCCATTCCTTGGGAAAGATTTATCTCAAAGAACGACGCGTTTCCCGTTAAGGGCAAGAGTCTTAACTCCAAGCTTCGTTCCGTTTCGGATTGTCAGAAAATCATCAAGAAAGCCGCGGCCGAAAGATTGTCAGATAATTATTCTGTTAACTGGCTTGAGGAGAGCGGCTCTGTACATCAGATTCAGTTTTTAATTATAAATGACAAAGTAAGTCTTATGCTTGATACTACCGGAGAAGGCTTGTATAAACGCGGATACAGGGCTTTGTCCAACGACGCTCCGATAAAGGAAACACTCGCTGCCGCCTTGGTGGATTTATCCAGGGTTCGTCCAAATCACAAGGTCGTAGACCCGATGTGCGGCAGCGGTACAATTCTAATCGAAGCCGCGATGAAAGCGCTTAAAATCGCGCCGGGTATTAACCGAAGCTTTTCGGCAGAAGCCTGGGAACAGTTTCCTAAGTCAATCTGGGAAGAAGAAAGACAAAAAGCAAAAGCTAATGAAAACCGCGACTGCGATTTTGAGGCTATCGGATATGATATTGACGATATCGCTTTGAATATTTCGCGGGAAAATGCCCGGAAAGCAGGAGTTTCGGACAGGATTAAGTTTATTAAAAGAGATATAAAGGATTTTTCGTTTGATTTTGACTATGAAACCGTTATCACCAATCCTCCATACGGCGAAAGACTTCTCGATATAAGCGAAGCCGAAAAGCTGTATAAAATAATGGGCGAGAGGTTTGTCAAAGAAAAAGGAAAGAGCTATACTGTTATTTGTCCCGATGATGATTTTGAAAGGATTTTCGGCAGAAAAGCGGACAAACGGCGTAAGCTTTATAACGGAATGCTCACCTGTCAGGTATATATGTACTTTAAGTAAGACATTATTAGATGAATTTACCGAAAAAATGACTGTTTTCTATTGTGTTTTTTCTGCAATTGTTGTATAATAAATTTTGAACTATAAAATAATCTCTCTGGAGGTAGTATATTATGAGTAAAAAGAAAATTGCTGTTTTAACAAGCGGCGGCGACGCTCCGGGTATGAACGCGGCAGTCAGAGCCGTAGTACGTTCCGCAATTGCCAAGGGTATAGATGTTTACGGTGTATACCGCGGATATAACGGACTGCTTAACGGCGATGTTGAGAAGTTGAATCTTCGTTCTGTTTCCGATATTATCGGCAACGGCGGTACAATGCTTTATACAGCGAGAAGCGAGGAGTTCCGTACACTTGCCGGTCAGAAGAAAGCCGCTAAGCATTGTCAGGAGCTTGGAATTACCGGTGTAGTAGTAATCGGCGGAGACGGTTCCTTTGCCGGCGCGAGAGCTCTTACAAATGCCGGAGTCAATTGTATCGGCTTACCGGGAACTATTGATAACGATATCGCTTGTTCCGAGTATACAATCGGATTTGATACAGCTATGAATACAGCTATCCAGATGATAGATAAAATCCGTGATACAGCTCAGTCGCACGATCGCTGCTCTATTGTTGAGGTAATGGGCAGACGCTGCGGTGATATCGCGTTACAGGTTGGTATCGCCTGCGGAGCTACATCCATCCTTGTACCTGAGGTTGAACATGATATCGAGAAAGATGTTATTGCCCGTATCGTTGATACTCAGAAAACCGGCAAAAAGCACTTTATTATCATTGTGGCCGAGGGCGTAGGCGGAGTCGAAGATCTCGCAAAATACATCGAAAAACGTCTCGGCATTGAGACAAGAGCCACTATCCTCGGACATGTTCAGCGCGGTGGTTCGCCTACATTGAGAGACAGAGTTGTAGCTTCTCTTATGGGCCATAAGGCTGTTGACTTGCTTGCTGAAAACATAGGTAATCGTGTTGTCGCTATGCAACAGGGCAAGATTGTTGATTATGATATTACCGAAGCTCTTGAAATGCCTAAGCGCTTTAACAAGGAGCTCTTCGAAATAGCCAAGACAATTTCTATTTAATATTTTGGGCACAGTATATGTGAGTATATTGTGCCCTTTTAAGGTATGTTATGGAAAATAAAATTTTATATTTCGGATTAACATTTGAAAAATACGATATTCTTGATTTTACCGACGACTTTCTCGCCGGAGTAAGAGCTAATTATTTTAACAGCGGTCACGAATCCCAGGTTAACCGTTCGGTTCAGTATCTCGGCGAGGACGAGTTTTCGTTTATATACAGTATTCGCGAAAACAGTCCTATTAGCTGGAAGGTCAACAAGAACGGCAATATCCACCAGAACGCAGAGGTTGTAAATTCTGATGTTTACCGCGTTAACACTTATACCGACGATGGCAGAATCTTTAAAAGACATTATTTTGACAATAATCATATTTGGATAAAGTCAGAGTATCTCGATGATAAGTCAAAGATAATCGAATATGTTCTTTATCCCAGCGTTATTGACGAAAAGGATGTAATCGTAAAAATCCACAACACTGAGGACAGCATCATACAGTCATATTTATATCCCAAGGATATTATGCCGTCCGACGGCGATTACTCAATTCTTGCGTTTACCGATGATGGCTTTTTGTTCTTTAACTCTGTGCCAAACGACAGATTTATCTCTAAAACCGTTATCCGCGACGATTCCGTAAACAACCTGGGCGGATTCTCTTTTGATACAGTGGATTTTAACCTCACACGCAACCTTAACACCACCTTTGATATCACAGAAGTTGAGTATCTTACCGATGAAAACGGAAAACCATATCATACCGTAAGTAACAGCGAGTTTAATGAGCCGAAGATTGAAATTAAAGAAAAAGAGAATATCACTGAGGAAAAACCAGTTGAAGGTATCAGCGCGGACGCTGTTTTTGACGTAGGCGGGGAGAAGTACAGCTATTACGGTTTTCTTGATGAAGAAAACAGGCGTAATGGTTACGGCAGAACCGTAACTCCCGGCGGAAATACCGCGTATGAAGGATTCTATCAGAATGATAAGCGTAACGGCTTTGGAACATTTTATTATAAAAACAGAAAGGTAAACTACATCGGCAACTGGCACGATAATTTCCGCGATGGTTTCGGAGTTGGATTCCGTTCCTCCGACGGTACTTCGCATATCGGTAAGTGGAACAAAAACAATCCGGACGGAATAGGCGCCAGGTTTGACAGTGACGGCAACTTTATATTCCTCGGATATTATCAAAACGGCAAAAAGCAGGGTAAAGGCATCACACTCGACGACGATGGTTCGTTTGTAGTATCTGAATTCAAGGATGACGAGGTAATCACCTCTTATAAAATTGACGATTTGCTGAATAATCAGAATAAAACCGAATAATTCACCAATAATAATACCGTTCAGTTTTGAACGGTATTTTTATATATTGGTGTGATTTTATGAAAAGATTTATCGCGGCAATTTCACTTGCCGTACTTGCTTCATTATCGTTTGCGAGCTGCCAGATGGCTCGCGACACAGTTGACGCCGCTGAGGAAGCTGTAACCGACGCCTCTGATAACATATCGGATATTGCTGACGGTAAGAACAACGGCGCCGTTACCGATGAGGACGGAATAATCAGCGACGGTGACGACGATAATGGAGAGGTTAAAAACAATAACAGCTCAGATGAATAAAGAAAAGGACTGCGTCGACAGTCCTTTTTCTTTACTATATAGCAAATGACTCAAAAGCAGAAACAAGCGTGCCATAGGCACGTCTTTCTTATACAACCTTTTCCAGGTCTTTTTTCAGCCTTTTTATTATTTTCTTCTCAAGCCTGGATATATATGACTGAGATATACCGAGATAATCAGCTACTTCCTTTTGCGTATGCTCTTTATTGCCGTTCAGTCCGAACCGAAGCTCCATGATCAGGCTTTCACGGCTGTTAAGGTTAGATACTGCCTTTAGCAGCTGATTTCGCTCCAGCTCTGTCTCGATATTTTGATTGATTATATTTGGGTCTGAACCCAGCACATCACACAACAACAGCTCGTTTCCGTCCCAGTCGGTATTCAGCGGTTCGTCAATGCTGACCTCGTTTTTCAGCTGACTGCTTTTTCTGAGGAACATCAGTATTTCATTCTCTATACATCTGGAGGCGTATGTTGCGAGCTTGATGTTTTTTTCGGGATTAAATGTATTTACCGCTTTAATAAGTCCGATTGTTCCTATTGATATCAAGTCCTCGATATTCGCGCCGGCTGTTTCAAAGCGCTTTGATATATATACAACAAGGCGCAGGTTGTGTACTATTAATTCTTCTTTACCACTTTCGTCTCCGTGCTTTATTCGATTCATAACTTCGGCTTCTTCTTCTTTTGTCAGCGGAGGAGGAAGCGATTCGCTCCCGTTTATGTAGAATACCTGATTATCGGTTATAAAGAATTTCAGTAATTTCTGTTTTAAAAATTTTAATAACATATTATCCTCCGATTAATTCAGCGGGTACAAGACCCTTGATTTCGTTTGTGAATATTCCGTTACACAAGCCTATGTAAATTTCCTGCGGACTTTTAATGTTATCTATATATACCTCGTCGGCCTTAAATCCGTAGATTAAGCCACTGCCTCCCAAGCTTTCGAATGGGATTATTCTGAAATCTTTTATCTCATCCTCAAACCTGACGGAGTTTCTCTCGATAATAATAACCCGACTGCCTGAGAACGGCTCTGTCAGATTGCATCCGCTGTCCTCTTTTACCGTAGTAATGTATTCTTTATTATTATAAGAAAATCTGATTGTATGCTTTAATTTCGCAGTACATTTATTTTTAAATATTTTTTTGTAAAGATATAGAATAAAGTAGATTATTACGGTTAGAATAATTAACAAAGCAGGGGATATGTTAAAATACGGCTTGTCGTTTATTATAATCATTCCGCCCGGCTTTAGCGTCAGATACAAAAATATCATACTGCCGCTGTACAGGATTGACAGAATAATAAGCGTGCACGCGCTTTTGATAAAAAACCTTACGCCGGAATATCCAAACGCGATCAGCACCGCCGCTCCTGAGCTTACTGCCGTTATCGGGAGCTTTATAAAGAAGCTGTCATACGGCAAAAACGCGCTCAGGCTTATTATCGACGAGACAAGGCTTGCGGCTATCACTCTCAGCTGATAAAGCCTCAGCTTAAAAATAAATTTCAGACATATTAGCAGCAGGTAGGTTTCGAACATATTTATAAACAAAAACACATCTACATAAATCGTCACAAGGTTTATACTCCTTTCATAAGTATTATCACACTTATGTATTATAAAAAATGTCATAACAAGGAAGCTCAAAATGTTTTTTAGTGTCGTTTTCGGAATATTTATAGGCAGTGTATTCTCTGTCGGATTTATGTGTATTTTTAATTCAAGGAGATAGCATATGAAAAATCAAAAGCGGGATAATAAATCAAATGAAAAAACAGCTATGGATTATATCAACGAACTGACTGACAGGGCTATGGATTTTACCTCGAAAAAAATCGAGGATATAGAGCGCAAGGTGAATGATATTATAATAAGCGAAAAATCGTCATCCTGAGTGAAGCGAAGCAGAATCGAAGGATTCCCTACGTCATCCTGAGTGAAGCGAAGCGGAATCGAAGGATCCCACAATGACAGATGACGTTTTCTTAACACGCTGACATACCGCTATATAGAGGAAGGGGGTCCTTCGACTGAATTGCTAAAGCAATTCTGCCCTTCGGGCACCGCTCAGGATGACGCGGCTACAACAAAACCGGCAAGTGACTATCACTTGCCGGTTATAACTTATAAATTACATTTCAAATTTTCTATCACCGAGGAAGGTGAGGGCTAACATACCCGAACCTACATGCGTACCGATTACCGGGCCAATTTCGGCGATTTTAACATCATTTACCATCGGCTTAATCTTTTTCATAAGCTGCTGAGCGCCGTCGGGATTGTTGGCGTGAGCGACAAATACTGTCTGATTACCAAGGTCAACTCCGTCTCTGTCAATTTTCCTCAGGAACATATCATATACGTTGTTTGCGCCCCTGATTTTGCCGACGTTAACAAGTTTTCCTTCGTTATCCACGCTCAGTACGGGCTTGATTTGCAGAGCCTTGGCAAAAGAAGCGGTGAGCGAAGAAATCCTTCCGCCTCTTTTCAGCTGATCTATGTCGTCAACTACAAACCAGTGACATACCTCGAGTTTAGTATCCTCCACAAATCTTTCGAGTTCCTCCAGAGCGGGATGTTCTTCTTTGAATTTTTTAGCAGCCAGATATACGAGCAGTCCCTGTCCTATGGACGCGCAAAGCGAGTCGTTATAGCGATTTTACATGTATTGTAAGTACCGCTGAGTCCTGATGTAAAGCATATATATAGTATATCCTTGCCATCCTTAAGGTAGGGCTCAAAATAGTCGAAGTAATCCTGATAACCAATCTGTGTAGTTTGGGACAAAACTCCTTTTTTAAGCTCGGTATAAAAATCATTAAGGCTCATTTCTCTTGAGTCCAGGTAATGGTGATAAACCTTATCGTTCATCAAAAATACCATCGGCATAGCGTCAAATCCATACTCCTCGGCTATTTCGGCAGAGAGGTCGCATGTTGAATCTGTGAGTAATACATAATCTCCGTATTTAATCATAAGTACCTCCTGGTAATATTTTATATTACACTACATATAAATTATAATAAATCAATAATTAATTGTCAATAACGGAGAGGAAAATATGGCTTGTACTTTGTCGGAATTACGAAATAAAGAGGTGATCTCTCAGTGTAACGGCGCCAGAATCGGATTTGTAGATGACTTGGAGGTTGACACACGCTCCGCCAGAATCTGCTCACTGGTGATATATGGCAGGCTAAAGTTTTTTGGGCTCTTAGGCAGACAGGATGACTGCGTTATCCCGTGGGAAAGCATTTCGCTGATAGGCGAGGATACCATACTTGTTTCCTGCGATAACAAAAAGCGCCGAAAACATAGAAAAAGAGTCGGATTTCTCAAAAAATAGCAAAAAACTTTATTTCTCTTTCTTCCAAAAAAGTTTTTAGGAGGTTGATACTATTTTGGTAAAACTACATAAGTATATATTCGCATTTAAAATTTAGTATTACAAACTGTAATCCTTGTAATCGAATGTAACCGTATTTGGTGATTTTGTAATTTGCAATCGTTTGAAATTTATGTTTTAATATCTCACGAAATGAAATTTGTGTGAACCAACAAAATTGCATCTGCTAAAGAATGCGTAGTGATTTAGAGCGTACTCGATAGGAGGAATAGTTTTGAGAAGTTCAAATTTAAGTCATTTAAAAAAGCCTGCAAAAACCCGCAGGTATGCAAAGAAAAGTAACGCCCCGATAAAGCTCGCCAGACTCGGCTCGATTATCGCGACAGCTGTACTGGTTTTCTCGGCGGTTATAATTCCGAGCGTCACTCTTGTACAGAATGTTGAGGCCGTTACAAACAAAAAGAATACTGTCTTTGCAGTCGGAGATAATACGGTTTTCTCTAATGTAATCGAAAACTCAGCAAAACCAAAGTCAGATCCCAAAGAAGCTCCGTCAGCAACAGCAGTAAAGCCCGTAAGCAAGACTGTAAAAACTCAACCGCAGACCGCAAAGCCTGAGCCGGCCACAGAAAAAGCGACTGAGAAGAAAAAGCCTGCGTCAACCAACGCTACCGAAACAGCACAGACATCCGAGGCTGTTTCTGTATCAAAAAACAAAGGCTCTCTTACTACGGCTGACTCGGACAGCGGATATTCACCGAGACACGTAAGTCTCAGCTCATATGACAGAGCTAAGCTCGAGAGACTCGTAATGGGCGAGGCAGGCGGACTCGGATATAACGGAGCCGCTCTTGTTGCGCAGACAATCAGAGACAGTATGATAGAGTCCGATACAAACTCGATTGACTATATCATTAATGAGTATCAGTATACGGGTTCAACCGAAAAAGAACCTACATCAGCCGTAAAAAGCGCTGTATCAATGATTTTTGATAACGACGGATACGCGGTAAAGCACAGATTACTTTACTTCTACGCGTCCGACCTTGTGTCCAACGCATGGCACGAGACTCAGCACTTTATCATTGAATATGGTAACGAGAGATTCTTTGACAGATGGGACTAAACTAACTGCCGCGAAAGCGGCAGTTTTTTTTGCTATACAGTAAACTGCTCAAAGCGGTATGCCGCGTCGAAAACATAATTAGTTGAATATAGTTCCGATAATTCTCATTGATAATTTAATTTTTCTTGCAAAAACCCTTGCATTTTTCGTGATTTGTGGTATAATATACAGGCATTTCGCACGTCCGCGTCTATCGGAGTGGTGACAGGAAAGGATACATTCCTGTGAAAATCCGATAAAAACAAAGGCGGGACGGAGGTTTTAACCTAAGGAGGAATATATTATGGCAGCAGTATCCATGAAACAGCTTCTTGAGGCCGGTGTGCATTTCGGTCACCAGACAAGACGCTGGAACCCTAAGATGGCAGAGTACATCTTTACAGAGCGTAACGGTATCTATATCATTGATCTTCAGAAGACCGTTAAGAAGCTCGACGAAGCTTATAACTTCGTAAAGGAAATTTCTATGGAAGGCAAGAGCGTACTCTTTGTTGGTACAAAGAAGCAGGCTCAGGATTCCATCAAGGACGAGGCTGAGCGCGCCGGAGCTTATTATGTTAACGCAAGATGGCTCGGCGGTATGCTCACAAACTTCTCTACAATCCGCAGAAGAATAGCTCGTCTTAAGCAGCTCCGCGCTATGCAGGAGGACGGTACATTCGATCTTCTTCCCAAGAAGGAAGTAATCAAGCTCAACCTCGAGATTGACAGACTCGAAAAGTTCATGGGCGGTATCAAGGATATGCCCGAGATGCCCGGCGCTATGTTCATCGTAGATCCCAGAAAAGAGAAGATTGCCGTTGCAGAGGCTAAGAAGCTCGGTATCCCTGTTGTAGCTATTGTTGATACAAACTGTGATCCTGACGAAATCGACTACGTTATCCCCGGTAACGACGACGCTATCCGTGCCGTTAAGCTTATCGCAGGCGCTATGGCTGACGCTATCATTGAGGGTCGCGAGGGCCAGATGGGCGCTGCCGCAAGAGATAACGAAGAGGCCGAAGCCGAGGCAGAGGCTGAATAATTATAATTATAACTGAAAGGATTGATATAAATGAGTTTTACAGCTCAGGACGTTAAGGCGTTAAGAGAAAAAACCGGTTGCGGTATGATGGACTGCAAAAAGGCTCTTGTAGAAGCCGACGGTGATATGGACAAGGCGGTTGACATCCTCAGAGAGCAGGGTCTCGCTAAGGTTGCCAAGAAGGCTTCCAGAATCGCCGCTGAGGGCGTAGCTTTCGCTACAACATCAGCAGACAACAAGGTAGGCGTAGTTGTTGAGGTTAACGCTGAGACAGACTTCGTTGCCAAAAACGCTGACTTTATGGCTTTTGTTGAGACAGTTGCCAAGACTATTATCGAGAACAATCCTGCCGATATCGACGCTCTTATGGCTTGCAAAGCTGACGGCGCTGATATGACAGTTGATGAGCTTCTTACAGAGAAGATTCAGGTTATCGGCGAGAACATCAAGATTCGTCGTTTCACTCGTTTTGAGGGCGCTTGCGTATCTTATGTACACGCCGGCGGAAAGATTGGCGTACTCGTAAACTTTGACACCGACCTCGGCGACAAGGACGAGTTCGTTGTTTGCGGTAAGGACGTAGCTATGCAGATTGCCGCTCTTGGTACTCAGTATCTCAACCGTGACGATGTACCTGCTGAGGTTGTTGAGCACGAGAAAGAGGTAATGAAGGCTGAGGTTATCAATTCCGGTAAGCCTGAGGCTATTGCCGATAAGATTGTTATGGGTAAAATCAACAAGTTCTACAAGGAGAACTGCCTCGTAGACCAGGAGTTCGTTAAGGACAACAAGCAAACTGTTAAGCAGTACGTTGATTCCGTAGCTAAGTCACTCGGCGGAGCTATTACAATCAAGCAGTTTGTAAGATTCGAAAAGGGCGAGGGTCTCGAAAAGAGACAGGATGACTTTGCCGCTGAAGTTGCTTCAATGACAAAATAATAATATTGTATTTTGGAAGCGTTACCTGTTGTGGGTAGCGCTTCTTTTTTATTCTAATGATTAATATTGTTGAAAATATATCAAAATTACAAAACTGTAGCCAAAATATGCGTTATAATTCCTTTATAGCTTTATAATATTACGGTGTTAGAGTAAAATATTAATGAATATATTTAAATTGGAGAGGAATACAATGAAACCAAAATATAAGAGAATTTTGCTTAAATTATCCGGCGAGTCACTTGCCGGAAACAAAAAACAGGGTATTGACTTTGACACTGTAGCAAAAATCTGTGAACCAATCAAAAGGCTGGCTGATGAAGGCGCGGAGATTGCTATTGTTGTAGGCGGAGGTAACTTCTGGAGAGGCAGAAGCTCCGGCTCTATGGACAGGACAAGAGCTGACCATATCGGTATGCTCGCTACTACAATAAACGCTCTCGGTGTTGCTGACTCGCTGGAGGCTCTGGGAGTAGACGTAAGAGTTCAGACAGCTATCTCAATGCGTCAGGTAGCCGAGCCTTATATTCGCGGAAAAGCTATCCGTCATCTTGAAAAGGGCAGGGTAGTAGTTTTCGGTTGCGGTACCGGTAATCCATTCTTCAGTACAGATACAGCCGCGGCGCTCAGAGCTGCCGAAATCGAGGCTGATATCGTAATGAAGGCTACTATGGTTGACGGCGTGTACGACAGTGATCCCAAGCTTAATCCCGACGCCAAGAAATATGATCATATTTCATTCTATGATGTGCTCAACAAAGACCTCGGTGTAATGGACAGCACAGCGGCTTCGCTCCTCAAAGATAATGATATCGCAATTCTTGTGTTCAGCATCGAAGATCCCGATAACATCTATAAAGCAGTAATGGGCGAGACAATCGGAACTCTCGTTGAATAAGATTTAGGAGGAATAAACAATGAAAGAAGTACTTAACCGCGCGGAAGAGAGAATGCAGAGACGAATAAATCATCTTAATGATGAGTATAAGTCTATTCGCGCAGGCAGAGCCAATCCGTCAATTCTTGACAGAGTTAAGGTCGATTACTACGGCACCCCTACACCTGTAAACCAGGTTGCCAATGTAAGTGTAACCGATGCTCGTACAATTTTGATTCAGCCCTGGGACGGATCGATCCTCGGAGCAATCAATAAAGCAATCCAAACTTCCGAGATTGGCATTAATCCACAGAACGACGGAAAGGTTATCCGTCTTAATTTCCCGCCGCTCACAGAGGACAGACGTAAGGAAATTGTTAAGGATGTAGCCAAAATCGCTGAGGGCACAAAGGTTCAGATCCGTAACGTAAGACGTGACGCTATGGATGATCTTAAGAAACTCAAGAAGAATAACGAGCTCACCGAGGATGACCTTAAGGAAGGCGAAAAGAAAATCCAGAAGATAACTGATAAGTTTATAAAGACAACCGAGGATATCCAGGCTGCTAAACAGAAAGAGATTATGGAAATCTGATATGGCTCTTTTTAAAAAGAAAAAATCCGATGATTTGTCTGAGCTGAAACTGCCGGAGCATATCGGTATCATTATGGACGGCAACGGAAGATGGGCAAAAAAGCGTCATCTTCCGCGTTCGGCCGGACATAACGCTGGAGGTAAAACCTTTCGTACAATTTCAAGATATTGCAGCGATATCGGTATAAAATATCTTACCGTATATGCTTTCTCCACGGAGAACTGGCGTCGTCCCAAAGAAGAAATTGACGCTTTGATGAAGCTTTTTAAGGATTATCTCGAAGAAGCGCTCAGAGATTTTAAGGACGACAGTATTATTGTGCGCTTTATCGGAGACAAAACGCCTTTTAGCGACGACCTCAAGGCTCTTATGATAGAGAACGAGGAGGGCTCAAAGGACAGAGACGGTATGGTGCTTAATATCGCGATGAACTATGGCAGTCGTGACGAAATTGTCAGGGCTGTACGCAAAATTTCATCTGATGTCAGAGACGGCAGCCTAAACGCGGATGATATAGACGAACAGCTGATATCCGATAATCTGTATACAGCCGGCCAACCTGATCCCGATATTATCATAAGACCGTCGGGAGAACACAGAATTTCTAATTTTATGTTGTGGCAGTCGGCATATACCGAATTTGTTATAATGAATAAGCTTTGGCCTGATTTTACAAAAGAAGATCTTGACGAAGCTATCAGAATTTTTAATAAGAGAGACCGTCGTTTTGGCGGAGTTTAAGGAAATGTTATGGACTCAATGAAAGCCCGGCTTCTTACAGCGGCTATAGGTATCCCGGCCGCTGTAGCGGCTCTTATACTTGGAGAAAGTATGCATTGGATAATGTATTTATTAGTAGCGCTGATTTCTCCGATTATGGTGTTTGAGCTGTTGTCAGCAAAAAAACTGCATAAAAATCCGTTTATAATAATACCCTGTGTGCTGTACTCTATGTTGCAGCCTGTGATGATTTTAGTCAACGCGGGTTTGTTGCCGCTTTATGTTTTCGGAATTCTGATGTTCTTTATTATGGTGGCAAAGAGCCAAAAAACGAATTTTTTCGACGTTAGCTTTGCTCTTGTCGGTACGGTTATTATATCATGGGGTATGACTTCAATCCTGCTGTTGCCTCCGGTTTACTTTAACTATTACTCATTTTTCTTTGTAGTATGTCTTGGTATTCCGTGGTTCGCTGACGCTGGAGCGTATTTTGCCGGTGTGTTCTTTGGATCGCACAAGCTGTGTCCCAATGTCAGCCCCAACAAGACTGTAGAAGGTTTTATCGGCGGTATCGTTATCGGCACAATAAGCTCTCTTATAATTGGTTTTATATATTCGTTTATTTATTCCAATGCTGAGTTTAATTACGGAGTTATGCTGATTATCGGCGCTTTGTCCAGCGTTATCTCCGTTCTCGGAGATTTGACCTTCTCGATGATTAAGCGTCAGTGCAAGATAAAGGATTACGGTTCGATTTTCCCCGGACACGGCGGATTTCTCGACAGATTCGACAGTGTGCTGTTTACAGCTCCGCTGGTGTATTTTATAGGCAGTTATTTTTCGATTTTTATTGTATAATTGGTGTGTTTAAGTGAAAAATATATCTATTTTGGGTTCCACAGGATCTATAGGAACCCAGGCGCTGGATGTTTGTGAAAATCTTAATCTGAATGTCTCAACGCTAACAGCAAACACTAATATCAGGATACTCGAAGAGCAGGTTCGTAAATATAAGCCTGCTCTTGCGGTTGTTTTTGATGAAAGTAAATATTCCGAATTTAAAAATAATATTTCCGATACCGATACAAAGGTATTATGCGGAATGGAAGGACTTATATATGCCGCGACTTTTGACAGCGCGGATTTGGTTTTGAATTCGGTTGTAGGTATGGTAGGTCTTGAGCCTACTTTAGCCGCGGCTAATGCCGGGAAGGATATCGCTCTCGCGAATAAAGAAACTCTCGTCGCCGGCGGCAGTCTTGTTATGAAGGCGGTTACCGATAATGGCGTTAATCTTTATCCTGTGGACAGCGAACATTCGGCTATTTTCCAGTGCCTGCAGGGTTGTCCCGAAAAGAAAGCTCTCAAAAGGCTTATACTTACCGCTTCGGGAGGTCCGTTCTTTGGCAGGAGTATCGACGAGCTTAAAAATGTAACCGTTGAACAGGCTCTTAACCATCCTAACTGGGATATGGGAGCAAAAATAACCATTGATTCCGCTACAATGATGAACAAGGGGCTTGAGATTATCGAAGCTTCGTGGTTGTTTGATATGCCTGCGGATAAGATTGATGTCGTTGTGCACAGGGAGAGTGTGATTCATTCTCTTATTGAGTATATGGATAATTCGGTATTAGCTCAGCTTGGAGTTCCGGATATGAGAATTCCGATTCAGTACGCTATCACTTATCCCGACAGAGTTTCGTCGCCTGTTAAGCAGCTGTCGCTGACCGATTACGGTAAGCTTACATTTTTTGAGCCTGATTATGATACGTTTAAGTGTCTGAGAGCCTGCAAAAAGGCTATAGACAGAGGCGGATTGTGCGCGGCCGCCGCTAACGGCGCTAACGAAGTTGCCAATAAGCTGTTCAGAGACAGAAAGATTTCGTTCCTTGAAATCGGCGACCTTGTTATGGACGCTATGTTGAGGCAGGATAACATCGAGGCTAAAAGCGTCGACGATGTTCTCGATGCCGACAGACGAGCCAGAGAATTTGTTTTTGATTCTATTAAATAAACCGGAGATGAATTTATGATTCATATTTTTTCAGTTGCGGCGCTTATAGTAATCGGCGTCTTGCTTTTTGAGCTGATTATCTTTTTCCATGAGGGCGGACATTTTATTACCGCAAAAAAAAGCGGTGTTCAGGTTAATGAGTTCGCGCTCGGTATGGGACCAAAGATTTTCAGTTTTAAAAAAGGCGAAACAGTATATTCACTCAGACTGTTTCCGATAGGCGGATATTGCGCTATGGAGGGTGAGGACGAGGAAAGTGAAAACCCCAGAGCCTTTACTAACGCCAAAATATGGAAAAGAATGATAATCATTGTAGCCGGAGCGTTTATGAATATAGTGCTTGGATTGTTAATGATGTTTGTCATTGTTATCCAGAGCGCAAATTTTTCTTCTACTACAATCAACAGTTTTCCGCAAAATTCTTTTTCCGCTAATTGCGGACTACAGGCCGGCGATACAATTACAAAGGTAAATAATTACAGCATAATGTGTATCGATGATTTGTCCTTCGCTATGGCCACTCTTAAATGCAAGGAGGTCAACGGCCATTCGGTTGTGATATATAAGCAGGACTGCGCTATAGAGCTGTGCGCTCTTTATATAAATCTCAGTCAGGATAAGAAGATTGAGAAGAAGGCGCTAAACAAAGTTCTGGATATAGTTACTGAGGGCTGTACGGCCATTAATAAAACCAGCTCCAAGCAGGAAGCAAAGGGTAAACTTGACGAGTATTACGCTAAAGCCGAGGCTGTTGTCGGTATAAAGGATTATAAACTTCCCGAAATTAAAGAACGCGATAAACGACAGAGATATCAGACTGATATAGAGGTTTTGCGAGGCGAAAAAAACGTAAATCTTAAAGATGTTCAGTTTTACACTTATCTGGAATCAAAGGACGCCGAGAAGCCCAGCCTGAGCATTGATTTCTATGTAAAGCCGATAGAGAAGAACTTTGCTACAATTATGCAGCAGACAGGTGTAAGAACCTTTTCGGTCGCCAGAATGGTATGGTCGTCTCTTATCGGTCTAGCGCAGGGAGCGTTTTCTATCACAGATATTTCGGGACCGGTGGGCGCTACGTCTGCGATTACTCAGGTTGCGTCGCAGGGACTCGAACACAGCTTTTTGGACGCGTTTAACAACATATTATTTATGATGATGCTTATTTCCGTCAACCTGGGTATATTTAATATGCTGCCTTTCCCGGCGCTAGACGGCGGCAGATTCTTAATGTTATTAATCGAGGCTGTGTTCAGAAAGCCTATTCCAAGAAAAGTCGAACAGATTATAAACGGCGTCGGACTTGCGATTTTACTGCTGTTTATGGCAGTTATCACAGTCAAGGATGTATGGATGCTGTTGCCGTTTGGTAAGTGAGGTTAGTTATGTCCAGTAAAATTCAGGTTAAAGCCGGTAATGTAAAGATTGGCGGAGGCGCTGAGGTCAGCATTCAGTCTATGCTAAATGTTCCCGCCGATGATATAGAGGGCAGCGTTAAACAGGCGGTAGCTCTGGAGAATGCCGGTTGTGAGATTATCAGAGCCGCTATTCCCAATATGGACGCGGTTAAGCTGATTCCCGCGCTTAAGGAAGCTGTCAGCGTGCCAATAGTAGCCGATATCCATTTTGACTACAGGCTCGCCCTGGAGGCTGTTGAGGCCGGTATAGACAAGATTCGTATTAATCCCGGCAACATCGGCTCCGATGACAGGGTTAAGGCTGTGGCTAATGCCTGCGCAAATAAAAATATCCCCATCAGAATCGGCGTAAACAGTGGTTCTTTGGAAAAAGATATACTGAAAAAATACGGTTCTCCAACGCCTGAGGCACTTTGTGAAAGCGCTCTTTATCACGCTTCTTTGCTTGAAAAATTTGATTTTAACGATATAGTGCTTTCTATGAAAAGCTCTACTGTTTCCACAATGGTAAAGGCATATGAGTTAGCATATGAAAAATGTGATTATCCACTTCATCTCGGAGTTACCGAAGCCGGTACAGAAAGACTCGGCATCATAAAATCCTCAGCCGGAATCGGAGCGTTGCTGCTCAGGGGAATAGGAGATACTATCAGAGTTTCCCTTACAGCGGATCCCGTACGTGAGGTCTATGCCGCGAAGGATATACTTAAGGCTCTGGATATAAGAAAAGGCGGAGTTCAGTTTGTATCTTGTCCTACCTGCGGCAGAACCAAGGTTGACCTTATATCGCTTGCAAACGAGGTACAGGAAAGGCTTAGGGACTGTGAACGCGACATCAAGGTTGCGGTTATGGGCTGTGTGGTAAACGGTCCCGGTGAGGCCAGAGAGGCTGATTACGGAATCGCCGGCGGCGACGGAAACGGACTTGTGTTTAAGAAAGGTGAAATTTTGTATAAGGTCAGCGAGGATAAGCTCGTTGACGCTTTGATTGATGAAATAGAAAAAGACAGATAAATTAAGGAAGTATAATGAAAAAATTTAAGGAAATCTTCGGAAAATACATAGATGAAAATCGAATAAACAAAGATATCCTTGACAGCGAGATTACAGGTATAAGTATTAATGAATCCCTGAGAACCGCGGATATTACGCTTAAACCGCTCAGGCTGATTAAAAAAATTGATTTGCGAAATTGCGAGAATACACTGAGACTGTCTCCGCTTGCGTTTACAAAGGTAAAGCTTAGCACCGAATATCCGTCGGAGTTGTTCTCTGTTGATTATTTTCAGGAGCTTATTGACGAGCTGAAAGTAAAAATCCCGCGCATTAACGGTACTTTTAAAAACTGCGAGGTTTTTTGTGAGGATGATACCCTGACTATTTCGCTTAAAAACGGCGGAAAAGCTCTTCTCGACAGTATTCAGTTCGACGAGGAACTCTCAAGGCTGATTAACAGTGAGTTTTCTATATGGCTTAAGGTGAGGTACAGCGGTATCACTGAGGTTAACGGCGACAGTCAGGAGTATATAGAATCACAGATTAATACCGAAAAGAAGCTTCATCGTGAAAATCTTGAAAAAATTGCCGATATGTTCGAGCAGGAGGAAAGCTCGGCCAAGGAATCAGCTCAGGAAAGAGCTGATAATGTTACCGAGGAAATCGAGATTCGCGAAGGAAAATTCCTAACACCGCAGATTATTACTCGTTCAATCAGACCGCTTTACGGCAGGATGATCAAGGGTAAGATGATTCCGGTAGGAAAAATTGAGTATGATACCGGCAAAACCTGTGTTTGGGGCGATGTCTTTGATTTCGAGAAAAAGGTTACTAAGTCGGGTGATAAAAATATCTTTACTTTTGATATTACTGACTATACAGGTTCCGTTACCGTTAAGGTTTTCGGCCCTATTAAGCAGACAGCTGTGTGCGATCAGATAAAGAAAGGCTCAACTATTGTTGTTAACGGCGATGTTGAGTACGATAGATTCGCCGGCGGCCTTGTGCTTAACGCGAGGAGTATCGGCACAGCGTCCAAGGTGAAAATTGTCGATAAAGCTCCCAAAAAGCGTGTAGAGCTTCACTTGCATACAAATATGTCGCAGATGGACGCAATCACCCCGGCCGGCAAGCTTATTTCCAGAGCGGCCGAGTGGGGTCATAAGGCAATTGCGATTACCGACCACGGCGTTGCTCAGGCGTTTCCCGAAGCTATGAACACCGCAAGAGGGATTAATAAGGATGAAGAAAAAATAAAAATCCTTTACGGTACAGAGGCGTATTTTATAGATGATCTTGTTGAATCCGTTACCGGAAATCAGAACGAGAGTCTCGACGGCACTTTTATCTGTTTCGATATAGAGACGACCGGACTTTCCGCCCGAAAGGATAAGATTACCGAAATAGGCGCGGTAAAGGTGACAGACGGCAAGGTGGTTGATACCTTCTCAACATTTGCCAACCCCGAAATGCCGATTCCGTCAAAGATTACTCAGCTTACAGGGATTACCGACGCGATGGTAAAAGACGCTCCCAGCCAGTCCGAGGCGGTTAAGGCTTTTCTTGACTTTGCCGACGGCAATATACTTGTAGCGCATAACGCTCCGTTTGATACAGGGTTCATTCGCGTTGCCTGTGAAAATATGGGAGTAGAATACAACTATACATCAATTGACACGGTAGCAATCTGCCGTTCTATACTTAGTGATATCAAGAATGTAAAGCTGGATACCGTGGCTAAATATATGAGACTCGGCAATTTTAATCATCACAGAGCCACCGACGACGCCGAGATGCTCGCGAATATTTTCACGGAGCTTTGCAGAAGACTAAAAGAAGAATACGCGATAAAAGAATCCAAGGATATTAATACTAAAATCGTAGGCGGAGATTTCAAGAAGCTGCCTACATATCATCAGATTATTCTCGTGAAAAATCTTACAGGCTTAAAAAACCTGTACAAGCTTATTTCTACCAGTCACCTGGATTATTTCTATAAAAAACCTCGTATTCCGAAATCTGAGCTTGTTAAGCATCGAGAGGGACTTATTATCGGTTCTGCCTGCGAGGCAGGTCAGTTAATCAGAGCCATAATGGGCGGAAAATCGAAGGAAGAAATACGCAAAATCGCCAGATTCCATGACTATCTTGAGGTTCAGCCTGTAGGCAACAATGATTTTATGATACGAAAAGGTATTGTAAAATCCGAAGAGGATATAAGAAATATCAACCGACAGGTCGTTCAGCTGGGCGAGGAGCTTAATATCCCTGTAGTAGCTACTTGCGATGTTCATTTTATGGAACCTTATGACGCTGAGTACAGAATGATACTGCAGGTCGGATTTGAGGACGCTGTCAATCAGCCGCCGCTGTATTATAGAACCACAGCCGAAATGCTTAAGGAGTTTGAGTATCTCGGTAAAGAAAAGGCTTACGAAATTGTTGTTGAAAACACCAATAAAATTGCTGACAGCATAGAGTCAATCCAGCCGATTCCGGA
>CADAEZ010000032.1 GCA_902787145.1 uncultured Ruminococcus sp. | reverse complement strand
ACAAATCTATCTTAGAGCTTGTCAAGCCTCGTTACTCTTCGCTTTTCCTCGTATAACTTCCACTCGCGAAATCAATTTCTGAATTCTTCAAATTCACAATTCGCTTTGCGCTCGCCGGTCGTTATCCGAGGGCTTTGAGCCTCGGCTCTTCGTTTAATCGCTCTGAACACCAACGTGTTCGTTATCCTTATTTTTCAGTGTTTGGTTCACTTTGTAATGTTTTGAGCACTTACTACTCAAAAGAACATCACGGGTTTCTGTACTTTCGTTGTTTAATTTTCAAGGTTCTTTTGCTGTTTACAAAGCTGTTACCGCATGTAAAACGCATGTAATTTGTTCGCAACAGCGTAATATGTATTATATGGCAAAACAGGAAAAATGTCAATACTTTTTCTTAAAAAATTTTTGGTTTTTTCGAAGTTTTTTCGAAAGTTTTTTCATATTATAAATATATCACCAAACTTGCGCATATAATCTATTATTATGATCAAAACTATACAGAAACCTGTTTTTAGGTGTATTATACACAAAGAAACGTTTTGCTATTTGGTTGTTATTCACAAATATTCAAAATGGGCTTGATTTTTTGGTTTACTTTGCATATAATATTACAATAAAGAATTATATACAGGGGGGGAATAGCTATGGCTTGCAAACATATTGTCACCATCTCAAGACAATTCGCCAGTGGCGGACGCGCAATCGGTGAACAGCTTGCCGACAGGCTTGGTGTAAAATGTTACGACAAAGAGCTGATTTCTATTGCCGCTAAGGAAAGCGGTATTGACCCTGAAGTATTCAATGAAGTTGACGAAAAAGCAGCCAACAGCCTTTTATATTCTTTGTCAATGGGTCTTTACTCATTCGGAGGGTCATACGGCTCGGGTCAGCTGCCGGTTAACGATAAGCTATATCTTTTGCAACACAGGATAATCAGGGATATTGCCGATCAAGGCCCTTGTGTATTTGTCGGACGATGCGCTGATTATGTGTTAAAAGACAGAAGTGATGTTGTAAACATCTTTATCTGCGCGGATATGGACTACAGAATCAAGAGAGCCGTTGAACAGAAAGAAGTTAAGGAAAACAAAGCGGAGCAGGTTATTATCAAAACAGATAAATCCAGAGCAAATTACTACAATTTTTATTCAGGAAAAAAATGGGGCGTCTCGGATAACTACGACCTCTGTATCAACCGTACGGGTTTGAGCGACAGTCAGGTTGTAAGTATAATCGAGAGTTACCTTGCTATACTATAAGCGATAACGCCCCTTTCCTATAAATTCGGATAAGGAGGTGTTATTATGTTATTCAGATATTTCACGGATAACGGTGATTTGGACGACTTTATCTTTGGCAGTGACGAATGGTATGAAAGCGAAAGATAACGCTGTCAATATACTGTTAACATATTAGAAAATTTACGGCTGTTTGTCTTATGACAGGCAGCCTTTTCTGCGCTATATAATAGAAACGTCAATATACACATATTAGACAGACAAATTTTGTACAAAAAATGAATTGTTTTTTTGTGCAGAATACGGTATCATTATATATGTAAAATTATAAGTGTTGCAAAATTCACTGTACATCTTACAAGTCCGCGGTAAGAATGCGAAGGATTTTACTATTTTTTGCGGACAGAAAGGTTTTGAAATTTATGAAAAAGAGAGTTCTATCTGTAGTACTCGCGATATGTATGCTTATGACATGCATCATTGTCGCCAACTACTCGGCGGCCGCTACTACTACGGAAAAGACAGAGACCGGCGCTGTACCCGAAACATACTCGGAAGTTACCGCCAATCCTTACGGAATCACTGATTCCAACGACAACGCTACAATTCTTCAGTGCTGGAACTGGAGTTATGAAAACCTTGAGAAAGAAATCCCCAAGATTGCAGCTCAGGGATTCTCTGTTGTACAGATTTCTCCTCCTAACATTATTAAAGAAGCAACAGTAGGCCACAAGGTTAACGGCGAAAAAACCAACGGTTGGTGGATGTTCTATCAGCCCGCGGGCTTTAAGCTCAACACATTAAAGGATAACGCCCTCGGCACAAAGACCGAACTCCTGAAAATGATTAAAACCGCGCACGAGAACGGTATCCGCGTTATCGCCGACTCTGTTATCAACCATATGGGTACTTGCTCAGGCGAGGATGACATCACCTCGACCAACCCGATGGATCACGTAACTCCGAAGGCAAAGGAATACGCGCCTGAAATATACAACGGTAAGCTCTTCCACAGCCCTTGGTTCAATATGCAGTATAAGGAAAACAACGTAAGCCGTGAAGTTAGTACATATGACCTTACAAGAGGCTGTACATCACGTCTTCCCGACCTTAAGACCGAGGACTCAACAGTTCAGACAGTTATTTACAATTACCTTAAGGAAATGGTAGACTGCGGTATTGACGGATTCCGTTTTGACGCAGTAAAGCATATAGAAACTCCCAAGGATATCTCTCCTTACGGCTCTCAGTTCCTGCCCAATACTGTATCAAAGGTAAAAACATACGCCAAGAACACATACAAGAAGGATCTTCTCTCATATGGTGAAATCCTCAACACCTGCGGCGTAGGCAGAAGCTATGACGACTACTTCCCGTATATGAAGGTTACAGACTCAAATATGTACCGTCAGATCTGGGCGGCAGTTGACGGCGGCACACCGTCGAGCGCTATTCCTCAGAGCATGGGTATCGGCTCCAAAAAGGCAAAGCAGAACGTAGTAGTATGGAACGAATCCCACGACACATATATGAACGATCCCAACGGTTGGGACGGAACAAGAAACTACAGCCAGCAGAAGCTGAACAAGTCCTGGGCCGCGACAGCAGCGCGTGACGGCATTACATCAATGTATCTTGCTCGTCCAAAGAGCCTGTCTCAGAACCTGGGTATAGCCTCCGAGACTTGGTGGACTTCCAAGGAAGTTGCCGAGGTCAACAAGTTCAATAACGTATTCTCAGGACAGGGCGAATACCTCTCCAGCACATCCAACCTTGCTGTTATCGGACGCGGAAGCAAGACTCAGAACGGCGGCGCCGTGCTCATCAACTGTAAGGGCAACAGCACATCAGCATCTAATGTTGCTGTATCTACAGTTCCCGACGGAACATACAAAGACCGTATCAGCGGCAGCACATTCACCGTTAAGAGCGGAAAGGTTTCCGGCTCGATCGGCTCCACAGGTATCGCTGTAATCTACAACGAGCCGGGCCCCACAGTATCAGCTACACCAAGCGGCAAGTACTTTACAGACAAGCTTTCAATCAAGCTCAGCGCAAAGAATGTAGACAAAGCTACATACGAGTACAACGGCTCCGCTCCCAAGGAGTTTACAGGCGACACAAACGTTACGATCGGTTCCGCAGCAGACACAGCAGGTGCTACATACAAGGTAACTCTTAAGGGCTACGTTAAGGACGAGGTCAAGGTTACAGAGACCTTCACCTACACCAAGGCTAACCAGGAGTCCGAGTATAAGATCACATTCAAGACTAACAACGTAAGCGGATGGACTACAGTATGCCTCTACGCGTGGAACGAAACAAGCCAGAAGACTAACGCTAAATGGCCCGGAGTTAAGATGACAGGCTCAGGCGGCACATATACAGCTACCATACCGAATACATACGACAGAATCATCTTCAACAACAATAACAATAAGCGTCAGACTGTTGATATTCCAATCTCAGGCTCGGCAACATATACGCTTAAGTCCACCTCTACCCTGACAGACGGAACGTACTTCTACGAAGTAACCGAAAAAGCCGAGGGTACACAGGATCCTACGTACTATCCCGGAGCCGGCGAGAATCCAACAGGAACCACCGCAACCGAGACAGTTACCGAGACCGAGACAGTTACCGAGAAGAAGGGCGTATACGGAGACGTTGACCTTGACGAGCGCGTATCCATCAAGGATGCTACCAAGATCCAGGAGCACGCCGCTTCGATTGAGACTCTGACAGGACTTGGATTTACACTCGCTGACGTAAACGAGGACGGAAATGTCAATGTAAAGGACGCTACATGCATCCAGTGCTTCCTTGCTAATCTTGAGGGAACAGGCAGAACAAATCAGCCTTGCTTCGGAATAAAAGAATAATATTATAATTTCAGCCGCCGCGAATATTTTCGCGGCGGCTTTTGTTTGTAAAGCGCTATATTATTCCTCGTTGTTAAGCACCGACATCAAATCGAGATACTGGCCGTCAGCCTTTATCGCAATATGAACGTGATTGCCGTCCAGCGCCTCGGACGGAACGGTGTCTGCCGTACCGAGGATGTCACCAGTCTTTACGTTCTGACCCTTTTTTACCTTTGCATTATCGGACAGGCCGCTGTAGTAGGCGGTGTAGGTTGCCGATTTTACCACTATTGTATTACCGAGCAGGTCGTCCTTGTATACCCTCGTAACCTTGCCCTCGCCCATTGAGTAGACGTTGTCGCCGCTTTCGCAGGCGAAGTCCACCCCGGTATGGGCCGTCCACTGGTTCAGCGTTTTGTTGTATACTGTATCCTCGCTGTATTCCTTGATGACCTTTGCCTTGTCCAGCGGAAAGGACAGGCTTGTGTCTACCGACAGCATTGTCTCCAGAGCGGTCTTGGTTTCTTTAGGAGGCGTCTCGGTTTCTTCCTCAGTTTTTTCCTCGGTTTCGGGAGGCTCGGTCTCGGTCGCGGGAGGATCGGTCTCGGAAGGCTTTTGAGTTTCGGTTATGTCTGTATCCTCTACCCCGGTCACGACGCGCTCTACGGCTACTGTCGGCTCAGGCTCATTATCAAAATATCCCGACAGGCTTGTAAATGTTGAGTATGCCGCCATACCCACGGCTATTACGCAAACAGACATAGCGGTGTAAAAACCTATTTTTTCGCGTTTGCTTCTGGGCGGCTTATTGTTATATATACTCATAAAAATCACCTCTGACATTATTATTGTCAGAGGCGTTTTATTTATTCAATTATTTTAATTCTGATTTAGAATTATAAATCATTATTCATCCTGTGAAGCTGTTTTGTAGATGAAGTCTACATTACCCTTCATATCGGAGTCGGGCGAGCTGTAGGACTTGTAATGTCTCGATACCTTGGAGACCGCTTTGAAGCGTTCTACGAGTCCCTTTACGTCTTTATCGACAGCGTCTACGAGCAAGTCTACGCCCTCTTCCTTGTACTGCTTAAGTCCCTTGTTAATCTTTAGCGAGCCGTCTCTGAGCTTTTCTACGCCTTCGGCGAGAGCAACGGTGCCGGCCGAGAGCTTGTTAAGATTATCAGAGAGAGTCTTGGCTCCGTTTTTAAGAGTCTTTGTACCTTTCTTGAGGGTTTTTGTACCGCTCTTTAGCTTTTTTGTACCCTTGGCGAGCTTTTCTGTTCCGCCGGAAAGCTGCGTCGAACCGCTTACGAGCTTGGCGGCTCCGGACTTTGCTTTATCAACGCCGGAGGTATAGCTTATCAAGCCATTGTAAAAAGTATTGTAGCTGTCAAGCTGTTCTTTGAGTGTAGAGATTGAGGTTTTGCCTGACTTAGCCTTGTTAACCGCGTCGGTAATACCGCTCTGAACCTTTTCGGTCTTCATATTATCGTCTATGAGCTTTTGAATCTGAGCTTCGGTCTCGGTATCTACAGTCGCCTTGATAGCGTTTGTCTGCATCTGGGCATCAACCGCGGCGGAAATCTGCTGCTGATTTTCCTGAGGAATCTGGCCGGCGGCACAGGCCGCTGTATACTGTTCCGGAGTCATATTCATTCCCGCTTTTTCGAGCACTCCGGCAAGAACCTTTTGCTTTACGGCCTCCTCGACTGAGGCTCGCACCATACTTTCCTGTGACCTTACCGTGGTTGTTACAGTGTCAAGCGCGGTGTTGTATGCCAGCTTTTTCACACTGTCCTCGCTGAGGGAATCCGAGATTTTTTTGAGAACGGACGCATAGTTGTCTATGGTGAGTTTCTCTGCCTTAAGGCCAGCGGCCGCGATTGAGGCGTCGGCGGTTTTTAGCAGGGATTCGAATACTTGTTTGGCTCCGTCGTTGAGCTTTGAACTGTTCGAGGAGATTGTACCGAGTCCGCTCGAAAGCTGAGCAATACCGTCTTTTAGCTGAGCAGTGCCGTCCTTCAGGGATACGGCTCCGCTGTTGAGAGTTTTAGCTCCGGACTTCAGGGTACCGGCTCCGCTGTCAACCTGAGCGGCTCCGCCCGCGAGCTTTTTAGCGCCGCTCGCGAGAGCCCTTACGCCGGAAATCAGGTCGCCCGATTTTTTGAGCAAAGTATCAATACCCTTGTAGAGCTGTGACGAGCCGTCGATAAGCTTGTCGGTGGCGTCGGTGAGCTTGTCGAGCTTTTCGTCGAGCTTGTCGAGCTCCTCGTCCGCGTCGGTGAAGTCAATATCACTGAATACATCGTTGGTCGCGAGTGTCAAAGTTGAGGTCAGCTCAAATTCCTTTACGTCGGCTGTGATTTCGACATAATCGGGGATATCAAGCTTGTCGCGGTTGACATTAAGACTGTCCGAGAGTCCGGGCAGAGCAAATCCCGCAACGATAGTACGGTTGCCGTCATTAATCACCTTGCCGTTGCTGACCTGCACATTGGAGAACTTTTCGTTATCAAGCATCATACCTGTCAGCATCACGAAGGGAACATATATCCTTTCGTCCTTGCCGTTGATTTTTACGGTCTCATACTTATTGTTTTTATAGTCAAAGCGGATAGTGAGTCTGCCGCTTTTGCCTTTTATCTGTTCGGGAGTTACCGCGCGGTTGTCAAGAATATAACTTACGCTCAGGTCAACCGGCAAGGCGTCGGTGCCGTTGCCCTGATAGTAGATATCCTTGCCCTCAGCGTCCCAGACACACATATTATCGTCGTTCATAGTGAACTTTTCGTCACCCTTGACGTTTTTAATATCCTTAAGGTTGGTGCTGTCGTTAATCTTAGCGAGCTTGTCGGGATTCTTTATCCAGTCACTGACGATAATTTTCTCCGGCTCGCCGGCCGCGTCGGCGATAACATAGACCGACTCGTTCTTTGAGAGCTCGCCGCCTTCGGATACGGAAGAGTCATCATCCTGTTTTTCTGATACGGACTCTGACTTTTTAACCGCGCTGTCGGCGCCCGCCGAATATGCCGCTACGGCTACAGCCGAGCCGAATATTAAAACGCTTAGAATCGCCGCTATCAGCTTAACGGACGTTTTGTTTGTAATACGCATTATTTAGCCTCCTTTTTGGGTAAAAAGCCGAGTGTGGTTTTGGCAATCACTTTGTCAAACAACATAAACATCGCCGGCAGGATAAGAATTACGCACAGCATACTTATTATCGCGCCGCGCGCGAGCAACAGGCACAGCGAGCCGATCATATCGACGTCGCAGTAAATCGAAACACCGAACGTCGCGGCAAACAATCCGAGAGCCGATACGATAATCGACGGAATAGACGTACTGAGAGCTATGATGACGGATTCCTTTTTATCCAGACCGAGCGAACGCTCCTTTTTATACCTCGTCGTCATCAGGATTGCGTAGTCGACCGTGGCGCCGAGCTGGATTGTACTTATACATATCGGAGCGATAAACGGCAGCGAATCGCCGAGAAAATGGGCAATACCGAGGTTGATAAATATAGCAAGCTCGATAACCGCCACAAGTATCACCGGAAGAGTGATACTCTTTTCGACAAAGAGAATAATCAGGAAAATAGCTATAATCGAGATTATGTTTACCACACGGAAGTCGACGTCGGTTATCTCTATCAAATCGTTGAAGCAGGAGGCTTCGCCGATAAGCAATCCGCGGCTGTCGTACTTTTTGATTATTTTATTAAGCGAGCTTATCTGCTCCCCTACCTCGTCGGTAGCGGGCTTGTACTCGGAGTTTATCAGCATAAGCTCGTATTTGTCGCTTTTAAGCTTGTTAAGCAGTTTTTTGGGCAGCATTTCCTCCGGAACACGCGAGCCTACGAGAGATTCGATACCGAGAACATATTTTACGCCCTTGACCTTTTCGAGCTCCTTGTTCATATCATGAGCGGTTTTTGAGTCGAGATCTGAGCTTGTGAGCACAAGATGGGTCGTACCGATTCCGAAATCATCCTCAAGCTTTGTGTTTGCTTTGATATTATCCATATAGTCGGGCAGACTCTGGGAGAAGTTATAATACACCTCGTTGTTTGTCTGCCGATATCCGTAGAAAGAAGGTACCACAACGATCAGGAATAATATCAGGAATACCGGGAAGATTTTTACTATCCCGGCAGCAAGCTTCCTTGTATTGGGAACCAGCGGACGATGAGTGGTTTTCTCCAGTGGTTTGTCGAGCACAAGTATCAAAGCCGGTAGAATCGTTACACATCCGGCAACACCTAGCAATACGCCCTTTGCCATTACGATTCCAAGGTCGCGTCCGAGCGAAAAGCTCATAAAGCAAAGCGCGATAAATCCCGCTACGGTAGTAATCGAGCTGCCGATTACGGAGCGCACGGTCTCTTTTATCGCGACAGCCATAGCCTCCTTATGATCGGTATGCTTTTGCTTTTGCTCGACATAGCTGTGCCACAGGAATATCGAGTAGTCCATTGTAACCGCAAGCTGCAATACCGCTGCCAGGGCCTTTGTTATGAACGAAATCTCGCCCAGGAATATGTTGGTACCCATATTAAGCAGGATTGACATTCCTATACTCAACAGGAATACGAAGGGTATGATCCAGCTGTCCAAAAACAGCATCATAACTATAACCGCCATTAATACGGCGATAGCGACGTATATAACCTCCTGGCTCTCGGCAAGGTCGCGCAAATCCGTAACCATTGCGCTCAATCCGGAGACCATACACTGCTTGCCGGTGATATCCCGTATGGTTTCGATAGCGTCCATAGTCTCGTCAGCGGAGGTCGAGGTGTCGAAGAATACCGCCATAAGGGTTGAGCCATCCGCGTTAAAGGCATCATAGACCTTTTTGGGGAGCATATCAATCGGAACGGACAAATCCGCAACATCGGCGTACCAGAGCACCGTGTCGACGTGGTCGACTTTTTTTATTTTGTCCTCAAGTTCCACGACATCCTTGGGCTCCATATTGTCGACGATTATAAAGGAGAAAGCTCCCTTGCCGAATTCGTCGAGCAGATACCTCTGTCCCTTTACGGTATCCAGCTGTTCGGGCAGGTAGTTCAGCATATCATAGTTGACGCGCGTAAACATCATTCCGAGCAGCGACGGAACCATAAGGGCAAACGCTACTATTAGGATAAACACGCGGCTTTTCACAACCGCTTTTCCGAATTTCATAGTTACCCTTTCCTTTCGGATTAATATTACAATTATATTTCTATTTTGTAATTATACAACAATATGTCTTTATTCGTAACAGATATAAAAAAACAAATGCCTAAAAACTAGGCATTTATAATAATTTGTCTAAGTATTGATATTGTTCTCACGCTCACAAATTGCGATAGCGTTATCCATAGCTCCGTCGAATAAGTCGAAGATACGAAAAAGCTTTTTGCGCAGGTCATACTTCATCCCAACGGCTAGCCAGTCAATAACGAATCCGATAACAAGACATTTGTAATACAGGACTATTACCTCTTTGTCGTCCGGGCTTATGTTGACGGTTTTATTTGAAGCCTCCATATAACCTGCGACGCCCTTGCGCGCGATTCGCTCAAGATACTGCTCAAATATCTCGCGGCTTGCGGAGTTATATATATGATAGATAGCGGCCTTATTCTCGATAGCGAAATCCACGGCAAAGATAATATGCTCATATAGCGAGCCGGACGGAGTTTTGCTGCGGACAAGTCGCTCGGCCTCCTCGGTGAGGATAGTCTCCAGCAAGGTCGGGATATCGCTGTAATGGTAGTAAAAGGTGTTGCGGTTGATTCCGCATTCGGCGGCGATTTCCTTTACCGTTATTTTGCTGAGTGGTTTTTGGTTAAGTAAGCGCATAAAAGTTTCTTTTATGGCTTTTTTAGTAAAATCTGCCATTTTAGTTATCCTTTTTTCTGCGGATAAAATATGATACCAGCACCACCGCCAGCCATACAATAACGCTTATGGATATTCCCTTTGGGTCAACAGCAAAGGTGTTGTGTACGATAAAAGTCTCGTACAAAAAGTCGAGCAGAATATATCCTAACACGACAATCGGCAGTCCGATAAGAAATTCGATGATCATTCTTTTCATAACGCAACCTCCCGTTTCATTAGTGTAACTATATCACATATCCGCTAAAAAATCAACCGAGTCAGTATGTCGCCTGAATATGGTGGAGGATGATTGTTTTTCTATAGAGTATATAAGGTAAAAAATATATATGTGTTTTTGTTTATTGAATAGTTTATAGGAATTTTACTTCCTTTACTTCCACCACGCCCCTCAAAACCGCATAGACACTGACTTTTTAGGGTGGAAGTAAACTGTAATTTTACTTCCACTCATCTACTTTACTTCCACCATTTTCTATACAGTATGTCCAATGTTTAACTAAAACAAACGATAACAGTCGTTATTACGAGTGGAGCTAGGTGGGAAGAACTTGCCGTCATCCTGAGCGGTCGCGAAGCGAATTTCGCGTCAGCGAAATAGCCGAAGGATCTCACAATGACAGATGTCGGCTTCCAAGTGCGCTGTCCAGTCGTTATATACAGGAAGGGGATCCTTCGATTCCGCTTCGCTCCACTCAGGATGACGTTTAGAATATCCCTCACTAACAGGCAAAAAAACACCGATAATTGCGCTAAACTGCGCAACTATCCAACAGAAAAGCGAGCCTTTCCGTTTGGAAAGACCCGCTTATTATATGACTATTTGATTTTAATCTTTACCGTCTTTGTGAGTTTTTTAGCATTGTAGGCTTTGTTGCCTGCGGCGGTAACTCTTATTCTAACCTTATATGTCTTTTTGGCATAGGTCGCCTTTTTGAGAATCAGCACGCCCTTTTTGTTGAGCTTGATTTTTTTATAAAGCTTCTTGCTCGTGCCCTTCTTCATAAGCTTGTAGCTAAACTTGCCCTTGGCGTTCTTTACTGTCAGGAGCTTAAGCTTTGTATTCTTAGCAGCGAGCTTGGCGGCTTTGATTGCCTTTGACTTCGCCTTTACCTTAATCGGATTCGTCTTTTTCGCCTTCGCCTTTACTGCCGGCTTTACGGTTTTGGATACAGGTTTAGCCGCAGTTGCCTGAGTTGCCTCGGTTGGTTTATCGGCATTCGGCTTGGTCGCGGTATCAGCCGCGGAATCTGTCTTGGGCTTTGGCTCGCCGTTGTCGAGAGAGATTGTAAAGGTGTTGATTTCGTCGGAGGTGACGTCGTTGGCGAGAAATGAATTCTTTGACGCTGAGGCCGAGAAGAACCAGAAGAAGTCATCCTCTTCCTCTATCGGAACTATATTAAAGCCCACGAAGGCTCCGGGCACAGAGGTTCCGATAAGCCTGTTACCGCCGACTTCGTTGTTGAAGGAACAGTCATTGGAAACCGCTTTGTCGGTGTCGGGATTGTAGGTGAATGTATCGCCGAGACCATAGAAGTAGGCTCCGTTACAGATAATTCCGTCCTTGTCAAGGCCAAGGTTGCCGTAGTAATAACAGCTGCTTACGTCGCTGAGCTCCTCGTAGTCGTCGCTCTTGAGCTTAACCGAGGACTTTGTCCAGCTCTTGCCGTCGAAAAGAATGATTGACGGAATCTTGTTGATAACCTTTCCCTTTGCGTCCTCGTCAATTTCGTCCTCGTCAATTTCCTCATCGTCCTTTGGTTCGGGCTTTTCAAACTCATTTTCAAGTGTACCGTATACGCCAACGAGCTTGTCGCCGTACTGGATGAACTTTGTATAGGCGCGTTGTTCGGGCAGCTTATATGAGGTTTTGGTAAGCTTATCGCCGTCAGCCTTGTATACGCTGTCGGTGAGCTTAGTTTTATCATAGTTCATTCCGCCGAGGAGATATACGTCGTCGTTATATACCGCCGCGGATGACCCGAGCAGACATTCGTCCGGCAGCTCACCGTAGCTCTTTAGCTCGCCGCTCTCGATATCGAAGCTTACAAAGGCGGATTCATAACCGAACACCACCTGGGTATTCTTTGACTTAACCTCGCCGAGTACGCTCATATAGATTTTGCCGTTCTTATACACTGCTGACTGGACTACAGGCGATACGTCGTCGCCTAATATAGAATTGAACTTTAGCTTGAAGGCGTCCTTGGAGTAGACATAGGATTTTTTATCGCCGTCATAGCTCAGCTCGCCGACGCTGTTGTCGGGAGCGATAAAGTACGCTACGTTGTCCGCGTTAACAAGCAATCCGCTCGAGGTATCCTCGGGAGCGCCGATTTCGTCAGTCGCAAGGTTGTAGGACTTTTTATCTGACAGTAGTTTTTCGAAGTTATCCCTGCCGTTGGCGTTATTAACACCAATGTTGATCTTATAGGTATTATAGTTGTTGTCGGGAAGAATAATAGAATTTTTTCCGCTTGCTTCGGGAGTTACGGTCTCGCCGTCCACGATGACCTTGGTGATGTCCCTGAACGAGCCTCTTACCTCGACCTTGCCGTCCTCGTTGTAATCGAAATTAGCGATATAAGGCGGAGTCTGATTTGTCCTGTCGAGGCTGAGAACTGACGCGGTGTTGACCTTGCCCGCGAGGTCGATTTGTTCACGGCCGGTGTTGCGAACCATATTGATAAGATCTTCTATCTCGGAATCGGGGTTGGCTCTCTTAGCGAGGGCGATCGCGCCGGTCACGTAAGGAGTAGCCATTGAGGTACCGTTGTAGAAATCGTATTTGCCGAAGTGATAGTCGGCTACGTCGGGCTTGCTGACGGAGATGTCGTCGATATATACGGGAGCTCCGTCTGTACGGATTTTGAAGACAAGCTTTCTTGCGCCGTCGTCTTCATCCTCCTCGTATTCTTCGTCATCGTCGTAATATTCATCATCGACGTCTTTTACCTTGGACTTTTTATAATCCTCGTAGTCTTCATCTTCGTAGCTGTCGAAGCTGTCAATGTTTACGTGGCTCCAGTAGCCGCCGTCACAGTAAAAATCTTTGCTGTAGAAGGCGGATTTCTTCTGACCCTTGCTGAGATAGATAATATATTCGTCGTCAAAGTCGTTGTTAAATATTTCATCGTATGAGGTCGACGCGTCGACGTCGTATACCTCACCTTCGGTCATTGAATCGGACGAGTACATAAAGCTGACCCTGTGGTCGCCGTCGTAATCAAGCTTGTAGGGAATCTCGAAGTAAACATAGTCGTTCCAGGAATCCTCGTCGTCATAGTAATCATCGTCATCGTCGTCCCCGTCGTCCTCATCATCGTAATCTTCGTCCTCGTAGCCTTCGTCCTCTTCATCTGCTTCCGCGATTTTGGGAGTGATCATAAGGGACTTGCCCTCGGTGCCGAAGAAGTTGTCGGAGCTGTCCACGCTGAACTCGGCGGAGTCGATGTCGAGCTCATCGAGGGTAGATGGATCTATGCGGTTGGGATAGCCAAATTCGCCTTCCTTAATCTCGCCGTCGTATTTCTGGAGGACGGCGCAGATCTTCTTGATTTCTTTTTCGTTATAAACAGTCGGGTTAAAGCAGTAGTAGCTGACCGAGGAGAGAATCTCGGTACCCGGCGCGGCGATATCGGCCTTTGACTCTCCGTAGTTAGAGAATGAAGCAAGCTCATCGTTACCGTTGGATGCGGCGACAGTGATGCAGTATCGGCTGTCTGAGGACGCGGGCATATCATATCCGCCTCCGAAGAATATATCCAAATCGTCGGTTTCCTGCTCGTCAAGGTTAGTATTCTCGTTACCGGCGGCCACGCAGGTTACGATACCTTGCTTGCCCAATTCGTCGAAAAGCTCGTCGTACATACGCTTTTCGTCCTCGTCTCCGCCACCGCCCCAGGAGCAGTTGATTGCCGCTACATTAGCGCCGAGCTTTTTGGCGCGGCTGATATAATCGAAGCACGCGAGACCGTTTTCATCGTATCCGCTTCCTTCTGCATCAAGGAATTTAAGCGCCATAATCTTGACGCCTGTTTTGTTGATACCACAGATACCCTTTCGGTTATCACCGACACCGGCTATAATTCCGGCGCAATGCGTGCCGTGGCCGTTATCATCAACAGGCTCGCTGTCCTCTACATATCCTGTAAAGTCGTAGCCGTGCTTGCCGAAGAGCTTTGAACCGTATGGATTCTCCCACAAAACGCTCTTTAAGTCCTCGTGGTCGGCGTCAATACCGGTGTCGATAATAGCAACAACGGGTTCATCCTTGGATTCGGCGGCTTTATCCCACAGCGCGGGCGCCTTGGTATCCAGATCCTTGGTACCGTTGTTTTGACCTTCGTTTTTAAGTCCCCAGAGGTACTTGCTGTATGTATCGTTTGTGACAGCAGAGGCCTTCTTGATATAATTCGGGAAGGCGTATTTTACCGAGCTGTTGGACTTTAGCTTTTTGATAAGCTTTTCGGTTGATAGTGTAGATGACTTCAGCGCGGCAATTTTGAGCTTATTGCCCTTGTTAGCGCTGAATGTGTAGGAAGCCTTTAGCTTTATCCCCTTGCCGTAAACCGCGGCGGCTTTCTTTTTACTTTGAAATTGCGAGGCGGCGTTATCGTTGAGCACAGCGATAACCTCACCCTCGGCGTAGTTCTTCTCCTTAACCTTTTTTTCGGCGGCTTCGGTCGGCATTATAACCGATGAGGCAACCAATACGGAAGAAAGAAGAATGGTCAGTGACCGTTTAAATTTCTTGTTCATAGACTCCTCCTTGAAATATTATTCATTGTTCTTGTTTTTTAACAGCGAACCGAAGAATGGTATCATCTTTATCTCGTTATCCTTTAGCCTTAGCTGATACACGCACCCGTTTGGGCTGTTAAAATATAGATACTTTTCTCCGTAATTATACACGGAAAAAACATTTATATCCAAAATCTTTTTTGCTCCGCTTTCCTTATCCGCAGAGTAAATACCACTATCTGTACAAAAGTACGCCTTGCCGTTTAATAAATACGAAAGGTTAATACTTTTATCTATAATATCCTCGCTGCTTTTTGTGCTTACATTAAATCTTTTTAGACCATCGGAATTATAATAAATATACCCGTCGCTGAAAAGCAGTTCGTCGGCGTACTCAAGATAACAAAGCCTTTTAGGCTTATTCTTACTCTTTATATTAAACAAATACAGTGAATCGCTCTGAGTTAAAAAAAACAAATCTTCTCCGTCAATACAAAATGAGTCAACCGAGAAATCCGCGTCCGTAAATTTCGTAGATAACATATAGGGAGAGTCTCCCTTTCGCTCGATTTTTAAATCCGTCTTGTCTTTCTTCCCTGTTACCGAATAGATTTTTAACCGCTCAGTATTATAGCTGAGTACATTGTCTATGTCTTTTGGGGAATCACAGGGTTCAGTCGCTACAAGCTTTTTATTATATCCGTTAACCTGATAAACCTCGTACTTATCATCATCAATATCTTCATCAACACGGAAAAACAACTTGTCCTTTTCAATCCACAAGGGCTTTCTAACGCCTAAAACATCAGAGCTCTTGTATAAACACTTAATGCCATTTTCTCCTGCTGTGAAAATACCTGTATGGACGTAATTGTAATAAACATCACAATAGATTCTGCCATCGAAATACAATATATCGTTTTCTTTATTATTATATGACTGGTTTAAAATAGTTGTTTTTGCCGGAGCTTCTTCAAAATCAGTCGCGTTTGGATAAGAACAAGACGAGAACATCAAAAATGACATTATTATAAATATCAAAACAGATGTTATATTCTTCCTGCTCATATTCTCCTCCTTTAAATATTTGTCTATATTTTATCACTTTTCTATATCAAACACAAGTCACTAATATAGATTTTGTGTCAGTTTTTTGCTCATAAATAAGTCTTACAATATAGTAGTGTCATAAAACGGGAGATTTGTTTCAAGATTTTTAAAATTTTTTCTATGGGACTACCGACAAAAGGAGAAAGATTATGCTATTAAATACCGGAACGCGCGCAGCGTAATGCTGTGCATACAATATTGATTAAAGCGGGTTCGGAAATCCCATAGAAAAACACGAAGGATTTTTCCGATATGACGATCAGAGTGTATGATTCGACCGTAAATCGGTACTGCTACAAAAAACCTTCTATATACTATAACCCTGCGAGAAGCGATTTTGTGACACTTTTTTTGAAATTTTTTTCAGAATTCTATCTTTCTTTATGGGATTACCGATTAAAGGAGAAAAATTATGCTTGTACAATTCAAATAAGCTAATAAACCGATAACCCCATATCAAGTATTTTACCCATTATTCCTTTCTTTTATTGTTCCTTGCATTATTTGTAAAAATATTTACGAATCCTGTATTTTTAATTCTAATTCAGAAATATAACGGCGTTTTTCTTGACATTTTAATACTTATAATAGATAATAATTCCGATATCAGGGAGGTTATAAAATGAAAGTATTAATTTGCGATGATAATTCTATAGATATTGAGAATATTAAAAGGGCTATAAAACTATCAAAAAAGAAATCAATTATCGAACTTGATATTACTTGCTTTTCCAGAGGATATAATGTAATAAATTGCGAAGAAAAATTTGATTTGGCTTTCGTTGATATTGAAATGCCCGGAGTTAACGGTTTATCTGTTACTCAACACCTAAAAAGAATTAATCCAAATATAATTGTTTTCATAGTAACTTCATATCAAAGTTATCTGGATAAAGCTATGGATCTAAATGTGTTTCGATACATCTCTAAACCTATTGAACTAAAACGCTGAATACTATGACGAATGCTATAATATTTTCACAACAGACATTCTATACTTGACAATTGAAAAACGTAAAACAAAAATAGTAACAACTGAAAGAGAATATATAACAAGGGACAAATTCGACATTTGGAAAAAACGTATGCTTAAATATGACTACTTTGCACAAACACATTACAGTTTTATAGTGAATTTAAGAAACGTTATTAAATTTGACAAAAGCCAAGCAACATTAATTCAAAATAACAAAACAATTAATATTCCTATTTCACGCGCTTGTTATTCATCATTCAAAAAATCGTTTTACGAATATATGGGGGTTACTTTATGATTTCTACGTTGTGTTATGCTCTTGTTTTTTTAGTTGAAAGCCTTATTTCGTTTTATTTTTTTGATTTTAAATATGAAAGAAAGCTATCATTAAAACTGATTGTATTATTCTTAACATTAAGTTTTGCAATACAATATACAATGAATATTTTAGAAATTCCAATCGGAAATGCTTTTGTATTCTTTTTATGTAATTTTTTAATTGCAAAAATATGTTATAAAACTAATATAAAATCAGCATTATTCAGTAACTTCATTCTCGTGTTTTTTATGATTGTTACAGAGTTAATTGTTTTTTATATCTCTTCACTATTATTTAATATCCCGCTTTTTTATAGTTACAACGACGATTTTGTACTTATCAACCAAGCTATTATATGTAAATTATTGTACTTTATATCAGTTCATTTGACAGTAAAGCTTTCCACAAAAGAAGAATCACGCGAAAACAATAGATATACTGTGTTTTTAACTATATTGCCGATTGCTTCAATAATAGTAATTCATACCACACTATATTTATGTTCAACATACACTGTGAAAAGTGGATTAATAATTACTCTTTCGATTGGAAACATTTTACTTTTGATTTCTAACATAATTGTATTCTACATAAATGAATTGACCATTAAAGTTAACAGAGAGAACACACAAATGCTCCTCGAAAAGCAAAAAGAAGAACGAGACAAAGAATATTACACACTTCTTAAACAACAAAATGATAATTCAAAAGTACTGATTCACGATATCACAAAACATCTTAATACAATTAAACAATTATCACAAGATAATAACTCCGATATAGAAGAATATGTAAATAGTATTGTAGATGATTTTGAAGTATTAAACCCTGTAGAATACTGTAATAACCCTGTTGTAAATCTAATAACAAACCGTTATTATTCCATATGCAAAAG
>CADAEZ010000031.1 GCA_902787145.1 uncultured Ruminococcus sp. | reverse complement strand
ATTCGGGCAGCAGCCGCGCGGGGCTTGTTTTTCAGAGTATTTTCTTCGCGCTTGGACTGGCGGCATATGTGCTGAACACGCTGAAATACTTTTGGACTGAGTTTTTGTACAATGACGACGATTATATAGATATTTCGACGGCTTTTCGTGTAACAGGCTATGTCGTAAAAAAACGCAGAGGCGATATATATATGCTTTTCTGCACTTTTTTGCCGTATATGGCTCTGTGCTTTTTCGTATTGCCGGCGCTGTATGTGCTGCCATATATGCTCACATCCGCGGCGACCTCGGCAAAATGGCTGTTTAAACTTTACAAGGACGGTAAGATGATATGATAATTACAGTAGGCGTAATCGCTTACAACGAGAAGAACTCGCTGGGCTCACTGCTCAAGGACATTTGCGCCCAGACCTATGACCACAAAAAAATCGAGGTTCTGCTTGTTGACGGTAACTCTACGGATAACACCAAAGTAATTATGGAAACCTTCCGCAAAAACAACAAGGATGATTTCTATGACGTCAAGGTGCTCTCCAACCCCAAGCGCACTCAGCCCTGCGGCTGGAACGTGGTGCTTAACAACTACAGCGGAGACGCGGTTGTCAGGATTGACGCTCACGCCTCGATTCCCACCGACTTCATCGAAAAGAACATCAAAACGCTAAAGGACGAGGATATATGCGGCGGATTCCGCCCCAATATTATTGACGAAAAAACTCCGTGGAAGGAGACGCTGCTGCTGGTTGAGACCTCGATGTTCGGCAGCTCCATAGCTCCCTACCGCCGTCAGCAGGGCAAAACCTACGTAAACTCGCTGTTCCACGGCGCGTACAAGCGCAAGGTGTTTGACAAGGTTGGATTTTTTAACGAAAACCTGACCCGTACCGAGGATAATGAGATCCACTACAGGATTCATAAGGCGGGATTCAAAATCTGCTTTAACCCGGAGATCATATCGTATCAGCATACCAGAAACACGCTTAAATCTATGATAAAGCAGAAGTTTTCCAACGGGCTTTGGATAGGACTTACGCTGTCCGAGGCGCCCAAATGCCTGTCCTACTACCACTTTGCGCCCTTCCTGTTTGTATCGGCGCTTTTATGCACGGCGGTTATCGCGCTGCTGGGATATCCGCTGTTGTTCGAGATACTGCTGCTTTTGTACTCGATGTTTGACTTTGTAAACACCGTAAGCTGCTTTACAATGAGAGATATTCAGCCGCAGTTCTTTTTGCTGCCGTTCCTGTTTCCGCTGATGCACATCAGCTACGGACTCGGCACAATCGTCGGCATACTTGATATTCCGTTCTGGAAGCATAAGCTTAAAAAACAAAAGAAGCTTGAGGCTCAGCAGGATAATTCTACAGAAGAACAATAACGAGGTAGATATGTCAATCACTCTCAGCCCGGACGAGCTGCGCGGACTGCAGCTCAGGGAGCTAGATTTGCTCAGATATTTTCGCGATTTCTGCGACAAACACGACATCACGTACTATGTGTGCGGCGGATGTCTTATCGGCGCGCTGAGATACGGGGGCTTTATCCCCTGGGATGACGACGCGGACGTGTTTTTGCCGCGAGAGGACTATCAAAAGTTTATTGATACATACTTAAAGGAGAATCCGAGCGAGCGGTTTATCCTGCTTAACGAGACGGACGAGACCTTTACGCGCAACTGCTTTGCCACTTTGGTAGACACAAGCGCTACCCTCGTAAAAAACTATCAGGAGGACCTGGATATACCTCACGGCGTAGCGTTCGACATCTTCCCTCTCGACCCGAGACCGTCGGGATTAAAAAAGAAATTCCAGCTCTTCTGGTGCATAATCTACTCGCTGTTCAGGGCTCAGACTGTTCCTGAAAAGCACGGCGGTATTATGACATTGGGCAGCAAGCTTTTGCTCGGCATATTCCGCGGTTATAAGATCCGCAAAAAAATCTGGAAGCTCGCCGAAAGGCATATGACCAAATACAAAATCGACGACTGCGACTATATTTGCGAGCTGTGCGCGGGGCCTAGGATAATGAAAAACGAGTATCCCAAGGAGTTGTTTGACTCGACCGTGGAGATTGAGTTTGAGGGCGAAAAGTTTAAGGTTATGAGGGGCTACAGGGAATACCTCAGCCTGGCGTTCGGAGCCGACTATATGACCCCTCCGCCAAAGGAAGAACAGGTAGTTACGCACGACCTGAAACTTTTGGATTTGGATAAACCATGTAGATAAAGCGTCATCCTGAGCTTGCCGAAGGATAAAAAAGCGTCATCCTGAGCTTGCCGAAGGATCCCACAATGACAGATGACGGTTACTAAATACTGACATTATAAAGAGGAAGGGGATCCTTCGATTCCGCTTCGCTCCACTCAGGATGACGAGTTACGGGCAGATAGGTTCATCGTAAAATGAACTTATCTGCCCGAATTAATTCATATGCAAGCTCCGCTTGCGGAGCATAATAATATGGTCGGGAGACAGGCGCTTCTAAAAAAGTTATCTGTCTGCTCGACCAACATTCTCAATTCTCAATTCTCAATTATCAATTGTAAATCTTGATTTTCCCTACCGCTTTTCCTACCGCAAGGATAATCAGCACGGTGGGTACAAACTTTATCGCCTCGCTGATTGCCCTTGTCCACAGATAGAACCAGAAGGTCGTGCCCTGACCGGCTCCGTAGATAAAGTACAGCCAGTAGCCGGACAATAGTATCTCTATCAGCACAGCGTTGATTGCCCAGGAAATAAGTACGGTTTTTACCGTAATATTATTCTTATAAAGAAAATAGCCGATTATCAGTCCCGTGAGTATTCCGTTGAGCGTAAAGCCGGGGAAATATGTGCCGCCCGCGCTGTTGAGGAAGAATGAGATTATGTCGCCCAGGCCTCCGATCAGTGCCGCCCCTATCGGACCGAACATCGCCGCGGCAATCGCTATCGGCAGAAAATTGAAGCTGATCTTAACAAGGTTGCCGAACATCGGCATTGTGGAGTTGGCGAAGATGCCGAGGATTATCCTCAGCGCCAGGAGCATACCCAACGCCGTCAGCGAGAATAGATTGCTTAGTTCTTTTGCGGAATTAAAAGTTTTTTCTTTCAATGTCATTAGTGTCAATCCTTTCCTAAACATAAGGAAAACGGGACCGCAGCCGCAGTCCCGATAATTCGTTCTATTACAGTGGGATGCGAAGCCGGCACCGCAATCATAGAGATTTTCGTTCCTCTGACAACTCCCCGTTCAAAGGACACTTCACGCGCGGGCTTCTACTCTGCTTACTACTCTATTATATTCTTATTCGCTAAAATGTCAAGCGTTACAGGATACCTGCGAATATCAGCAGCACCAGTAGCATAGTCGCCACCAAAAGCGCCGATACTACAGCGATTATAACGGTATTCATACGCTTGTTTTCGTTGTCGGAGGATTCCCTCTCCGCCACAAGTCCGGATTTTCTCAGCGCGGTAACAGCGCCCTTGTACAAAAACAGCACCAGCGCCGAGTTGAGCCCGGCCTTTATCGCGTTGAACGGAATCAGCACGGTCGGGAACATGGCGAGCACCGCTTCTCTGGGTACGCCCATATAGATCGGCGTCATAATATAATTCCATAAAAGCATTATAACTATCATCGAAAGCGAGCCCGACACAAGTCCGATTATCGCTCTGGAAATAGTTTTTTTGCGGTGATAGATCACCGAGCTGACGCCGATAAACACAGCCGAGGACAAAAAGTTCATCAACAGTCCGATCGGTCCGGTGGTGCTGACGGTAAACATCTCGACGGTACAGGTTATCAGCGCCATTACAAGGCCGTATACAGGGCCGTAGATAAACGCACCGATAGTGAGGATTACGTCCTTGGGCTCATAAGTAAGAAAGCCCGAGATGTTCGGCAACCGCAGGAATAAGTCCGCGGCAACGGCGAGAGCCGTAAGCATAGCGAGTGAGCAAATTGTTTTTGCCCGGTTTGAATTTGTCATAGTATGACCTCCTAATAAAAATTTATAGGAGTTGAAGCCGAGGTGTTTTCAAAAAGAAAACCCGCCGCGATTACGCAACGGGAATTTTTCGAAAACTTCTTCTTTCATCCGGACTATACCGTCGGCGTCTGAATCTCACAGACTCAACAGGAAACCTGCTCGCGGGCTATACCGCCGGTGGGGAATCTCACCCCGCCCCGAAGACAACTTCTTTATATTATTATACTCAGCTATGTGAGAATGTCAATATTTTTGTCGGAATGTTCGATTTCCTTGGCGAAGAGCACAGCCGCCTCAGAGACCTGCAGACCTTTCTGTAACGCCAGCGCGTCAATCGCCGACAGCGCCAGACAGCTAAGGTAAAACGGCTTATAATACCGTCCGTCATACACCGAAGCCAAAAGGTAACGATAGATATAGTAGGCAAAAATCCTTTTATATACCGTATCGACTTTTATTTCTTTCAAAGAACTAAGCGATAAGAATTTCTCCCTGCCCTCGGCAGTAAGATATTCAAATCTCTCTAATATTCTTTTATCGAAATATAGCTTTCCCTCATCATCAAATCCGGGCACGGAAAAATCTCTGTTATTTATATTTTCCTCCACCGCTTTGCCGAAGGCGAGCATTCCGGACAGGGTAAATCCGTCCCTGATTCGCGAAAAAACCGCCTCCCTAACCTTTTTTAGATAAAGAAAAACCTCGGCGTCCAGCTCGTTCAGGTCGGGATCGTCGTCGTCCGGCACGGTCTCAAGCTCAAGGTCGCTGCCGACAATCAGCTCGCATGCAGCCGGACAGGACAGAGATATTCCCCATTCCCTGCTGCCTCCGAATGAGGTCGAAAACCTCGGGAATTTAGCGCAGGTATCGCACAGCTTATCACCGCCGAGGTTGATATAAATATCGCACAGGTTGCTATCGTTCAGAAACGGACAGCGGTTGTTGCGGTTTATAAACACCGTATCGCCGTCGGTGTCGACTGTCAGAGAACTCCTGAGACGGTCGCCAAACGGAGTTTTAATTCCTTTATAGAAATTAGCGGAATCTTCGTCAACAACGATCTCCCACTTGGCGCAGCAGGTATCGGCGCAGTCACCGGCGGCGCACTTAAAATTCTTATAATATGACGGATAAATATTAATCATTGTCTTTCTTCTTTTTAAAGATTTTTTTGAATCTGAAATTGGCGAACACTTCGCGGTAGATATAGTTCAGCTGTACTCCGCACAGCAGAATATACATCGAAAAATACACCCATATCATCACGATAATCACGGCTCCGAGGCTGCCGTAAACCGGCGACGAACCGATTAAACGGCTGTATATCGTGATCCCGATAAGGAAGAGTATCCACAACAACGACGTCAACGCCGTTCCGGGCAGAAGGGTGCGGAATTTAACGTACTTTTTGTTGCTGACCTTGCGCATCAAAAACAGCTTCATCGCCGTATTAAGCAGCAGAGTCAGTACGATGAACACCGCGATATAGATTAATGTATAGGACACATACTCGGCAAACGGCATAGCCGATAAAAACGGCTTTATATAATCGTCGAGCGTGCTGAACAGAACCACGGCGATCATTAGCAGGGCAATCGACAGGAACAGAACTATCGTGTATCCCATAGCGAAAATCCGCTTCAGAACCCAGAAATGGCGATCCGGAAGGCGGTATATCCGCTTGATACCGTCGGTTATCGAGTATATTCCCTTGCCGGCCGACCACAGCGCGATAATGATAGTGTATATCGCGACGGTGGAAGAGCGATGATAGGCTTCGTAGATAATTCCGTTGAGCCAGTTAGCGCCGGTCTCGGACAGTACCTCCCTGAGCAGATCCCTGCTCATCCCCGCAAAATCGAATATCATAGAGGACACGGCGAACATAAACATCAGAAACGGCACAAAAGAAAGTATGATAAAAAACGCGGACTGTCCCGACATAGCCGAGATATTGTCGCGTTTATTTTTGTTCAGAAAATGCTTGATGTGTCGAATCAGTTTTTTCATAATACGAGACCTCTTTACCCCGGAAAAAGCAATATCGTTCGTCATTCCGAGCGGTGCCCAAAGGGCAAAACCGCTAAGCGGTTTAGTCGAGGAACCCCCTTCCTTTATATAGCGGCAAAGAATGCGCTAAATAACGTCGTCTGTCATTGTGGGATCCTTCGGCTATTTCGCTGACGCGAAATTTGCTTCGCAACCGCTCAGGATGACGTTGCTTTAATCACTTCGAAAGCTTATTCAGGAACGCTTTTACACGCTCGTTTTCGGGGTTGTCGATTACGTCCTCGGGTCTGCCCTGTTCCACGATATAGCCGTCGTCCATAAACACAACGCGGTCGGACACGTTACGCGCGAATTCTATCTCGTGGGTTACGATTACCATTGTCATCTTCTCGGACGCGAGTAACCTCAGCACCTTCAGGATCTCGGACGTAAGCTCCGGATCCAGCGCCGAGGTAGGCTCGTCAAAGAACAGGATCTTCGGATTCATCGCGAGAGCCCTGGCGATAGCAACACGCTGCTGCTGACCTCCCGAAAGCTGACACGGATAGTAGTCGAGCTTGTCGCCTATACCCATTTGATCCAAAAGCGCCTTTGCCTCTTGTTCGACCTCGGCTTTGTCGCGTTTTTGGGTATGTATCGGAGCGTCAGTTACGTTCTTCATAACCGTGTAGTGCGGAAAGAGATTAAAGTTCTGGAACACAAGTCCGAAGTAGTTCATAATACGTTTTATGTCATGCTTTGAGGCATAGACCGAGCGGCCGTCAACGTCTCTTACGGCTTCTTCTCCGCAATAGGACAGCGTGCCGGCGTCCATAGTCTCAAGCATAGTAGCGCATCGCAGCAGAGTAGACTTTCCGCTGCCGGACGGACCGAGGATGGATACTACCTCGCCCTCTTCTACCGAAACAGATATATCCTTTAGCACTTCGAGGTCGCCGAAGGACTTTTTTATATTGTTTATCTCAAGTAATTTCACAGTCCCGTCCCCCTTAGCGCTTGGTATAATCCAGCTTGTTTTCGATTATCCTCATAGTAGACGACACAACCGCGTTAAAGATATAGTAGAACAATCCGGCTACAAACAGCGGCATAATGTTGCTGTCCGCGGCGGATATCTGCTTTGCGAGGGTGAACATCTCGACAAACGCAATCGCGAAAGCGAGGGATGTGTCCTTTACGAGAGTGATGATCTCATTGGTGACCGCCGGAAGAATGTTACGTATCATCTGCGGAAAGATAATCTTCATAAAGGTCTGGGAATGAGTATATCCCAGCACCTTGGCCGCCTCGTACTGACCCTGGGGCACCGACTGGATTCCCGAACGGTATATCTCGGCGAAATACGCGGCGTAGTTGAGCGAAAAGCCGATTATCGCGGCATAGAATCTGTATTCGGTGCTGAGCGGAGTCTTGAACAGAAAATAAGGTCCGAAATACACTACCAAAAGCTGCAGCATAAGCGGAGTTCCGCGCATTATCGAAATATAGATAGTCGCGATTATGCCGACGATTTTGATCCTTGAACGTCGCATAAAACATACGAGAAGTCCCAGAGGCATTGAGAAAATCAGCGTCAAAAAAAACAGCTCCAGCGACGCCCACATTCCGGCAGAAAGCTGGACTATTACGTCAAAAAACCAGCCCAGCGAGCCTGTGCCGGTATTTTCGAATCCGCAGGCTGTCATAGTAGACGGTATCAGAAGTCCGATCAGCACAGCCGCGGCGATTATGGATTTACTTTGTTTTTTCATAATATCACCGGTTTAAATATTTATAAGTGACAAGCAAAAAGCGACTTTATCAAAAAACACATCACTTTACGCTTATCACTTATCACATGGGCTGTCGCAAATACTGCGACAGCCCTGCATAGTCAGTTATTATTTTTCAAGACAAAGAGCGTCCTCAAGCTTGTACTCTTTGGCGATCTTCTCTACTGTGCCGTCCTTGGACATTTCGAGGAGTGTCTTTTCTACCTGATCCTTGAGCTCGGTGTTGCCTTTCTTAAAGCCAATACCGTACTGCTCGGATGAGATAGTATCGTCGAGCATCTTGAACTTACCCTTGGAATCGTCAACCTTGTACTTGGCTACGCCGATATCCATACAAACTGCCTCTACCGCGCCTGACTCAAGATTGAGGAGAGCTGTCTCGTAGTTAGGAATCTGCTGGAGATCCTTGAAGGAAGCCGCGAGCTTTTTGTTTTCGTCGGTAGCGTCATCGCCTGTTAGAGCGGCGAGAGCCGAAGAATCGCTCTGTACGGCTACGATCTTGCCCTTGAGGTCGGAGAGTGAGTTGATCTTGGAATCCGCCTTAACAACTACAACCTGAGAGTTGTCGATATAAGGAACCGACCAGGTGTAGTCATCCTCACGGCCGTTGATTGTAAAGCCGTTCCAGATACAGTCGATTGTGCCGGAGTTGAGCTCCATATCCTTGGAATCCCAGTCGATAGGCTGTTTCTTGATTTCCCAGCCGTTGCGCTTACAAACCTCTGTAGCAAGGTCAAGGTCAAATCCCTTGTACTCGCCTGTTTCCTTATCCTTATAACCGTAAGGAGGGAACTCGGCGTCAAAGCCTACTGTAAAGGTCTTGGAAGAACCGCAGCCCGAGAAGATAAAAGGTACCGCTGTAACAATCATTACAACAGCCAATACCAGTGCTAATGTCTTTTTCATAATTTTCACCTCGTTAAAATATAAAGCAAGATAATTTTAGCATATCACTGAGTTAAAGTCAAGCATTTATATTTATCTTCGTCAGGCAAATGAGCGCCTATTTAGTTGGTGATAATATCCGTACCACAGAGTCCTATTATACTAGTTTTCAGTGGTCAGTGGCAAGTGATCAGTGAAGGTCGTGAAGAAAGAATTTATATACAAACACACTAATATGCCCGACAATATTAATATATCGCTTCGCGATAGCGAAATACTAATACCATCGGGCACATATTTTTTTCATAGAAGCTGCTGTCTGCACGACAACCACTGATCACTGATCACTGATCACTGATATTTTATTTACTCCAGCGCCGACAGGAGGTTGACCTTTACTCCGTCGCTTATCACCGTGTCTCCGTCTGCATTTACCGCGTAGGTGTAGAAATACAGCTCGGGGTTATTCTCCGCCTTGGACACGCTGAGGTAAGGCGCGTATATAAACTGATACTGTCCCGAACAGTTGTGATCGCTTACAGCGGAGTTGTGTACAACTATATTGTTATACGAGCCTGTCGCGCTTGTGACATTGGCTACAGCCTGCTTAATACTGTCGCTGTCAGCCTCAGTCTTGGCGAATGCTACACCCATACGCTCGAATGAGCTTACGCCCGCGGTCGCGAGCAGCTCCAGCGTAATTCTTTCGTCGGTGATTGTATAGCTGTTAAAGTCAATCAGCGCGTAATCCGTATTGGGCAGCGAGCTCTCCGCGGCGCTTGTAAACTCAGCGTCGGACGTAACATAGAAGGAGTATGACTTTCCGCGCGCTACCGGACGGCCGTTTGTAATAAAATAGCAGTCCTCGTCCGAGTTTAGGGTAGCGGTCTGTTTGTAGCGGAACTCAGTCTTTTCGCCGTTGAAGTTTACGGTATAGTACTTGGGCGTGTCGGCTATGCTTACGCTGATTGTGCTGCCCGACAATGTCGCCGATTCAAAATAATACTTAACATACGGGCTCTTGATCTTCTTGGGCATATACTGCTTGGCGATTTCGCTTATATCGGTTTTGCAGGTTTTTGCGTTGATTGAAAGCGAGACGTTTTCTTTGTTTTCAATCGAGTTGTAGCGCTTATAGTTATATACAATCGTGTATTCCTTTTCGAGCTGAGCCTGCAGCTCGGTAACGTCGTTTATGTCGAACCTGCAATCGCCGTTCATATCACAGTTGCGGGCGTTAAAATCCGCGCTCTCCATATTCAGCTCGGCGCGCATAGCGTCGATATCCTTATCGTCGGGAACATTGTCGAAGTTTACGTCGCCCATAGTATCCGACGGCATTTGAGAAATAACCTCGCAGCTTATATTATTGCTCTCGCAATAGCTTTGAGCGACGCTGCCTGATGTGGTATATACCGTGACGTTCTTTGAGTTCATAAATATATTATTACCAAAGGTTGTGACCGATGACGGGATATAAACCTTTTTAAGCTGAGGGTTCAGGGAGAAGCACATATTGTCGATTTTTACGACCGAGTCGGGTATCACAATGCTCTCGATAGCGGTAGTCGAAAAGGCTGTCGCGGAGAGAGTGGATATTCCGTCAGGCAGAGCTACGCGCCTGAGCGCCTTGTCGCCCGAATAACAGCCCTGATACATAATATCGAGCTTGGTGTTCCTCAGCAGAGCGTCCTGAAGCTTGACGTTCTTGGCGAAGGCATAGTCCCAGAAGTAGCTGAAATTCCTGGAATAATATACATATTCAAGATTCGCGCAGTTGCGGACTGCCCATTTGCTGACGTTGGTCATTTTATCGTGAAAATACAGGCTGACGATGTTGCTGTTGTCCATAAAGGCGTTATCGCCGACACGCTTTACGTCGCAGTCGTAGAGAGTCTCGGGTATATGTACCTCCGGGTCGGTGCCCGTATACTCCTTGACGGTATAGGAATCGTCAAATTCCTTTTCAAATCCAAAATCCGGATAGTCCTTGGGATAAATAACGACAGCGGACGCGCTTATCGCGGTACACGCGGCGAGCATTACCGCCGTCAGTATAGTTAATACACGTTTCATAGTATCACCTTCTTAAAACAATACTATCATAATTAAGGTTTTTTTTCAACAAAAAGTTGCGATTGTCACTTATATTTGTTATTATATCCTTGAGAACTTATGAAAGGATGAGTAAATGCTTCCTGTTATTCACCTGTTCTCGCTGGAGCTAAGCACATACGGACTATGCTCGGCGCTCGGACTGGTTATTATGGCGTTCACCGCGTTTTTGCTCGGCAGAAAACACAATATACTTATCGAGGACATTATCTTCGGCGAGCTCACCGCATTGGTCGGAGCCTTTATCGGGGCGCATATCCTCTATGCCGTTACCAATGCCGCGCAGATTTATGAACAGTTGACAATATTCTTTGAAAGAAATAAAGACATATCCTACCTGTGGGAAATAATCAGGGTTTACGCCGGCGGAATGGTGTTCTACGGCGGACTTATCGGCGGACTTGTTTTCGGAATAATCTACTGCAAAATACGCAAGATAAGCTTAGGCCTTTTCAGCGATTGCTTTGCGGTGGCGATACCGCTGTTTCACGCTTGCGGCAGAGTCGGATGCTTCCTCAGCGGATGCTGCTACGGGGTTGAGAGCGGATTTGGATTTACAGCGACACAGTCCATTATCGACTCCTGCAACGGAGTATGCCGCTTTCCTGTACAGCTTTTGGAGAGCTTCCTGAACCTTGTTATTTTCGCGGTTTTGCTTATATTATTCCGTAAAGGAATTATGATAGGCAGGCTGATATATATTTACCTCATTATGTACGGTACAGTGAGGTTTTTTGATGAATTTCTCAGGGGTGACGAATACAGGGGAATCCTGCTGAACCTGTCCACAAGCCAGTGGATTAGTCTTATTCTGATAATATTCGCGATTATAATTCTTATAAAGAACAAAAGTAAGGCTGTGGAATGATAAAATACTAAGCGGTGACAGTGAAAATCACACTATCAAATTTTCCCACGCTCAGTTTGCCGCTTTGCGGCTATGAGCTTTGCGGGCTCGAAAGGCTATGGCGATTAATATGAAAAAATGCGACTACTGCGCAAAGGAAATTACATATTTTGAGCAATACTGCTGTGACGAATGTCAGCGAAAGACGCTGAACTTCTATGACTATCAGGCGAAATACTCGAAGCTTTTTGCCGGGATAAACATAGTATGTCTTTTCGCGATACCGATAGGATTGTTTTTGTTTTCGTTTATGAGCTCGGTGGGGCTGACTATGATAGCGTTCGCGGTAGAGGCGCTCGGACTCACGATAATAATATTCCCCTTCCCCGTCGAGAATATGATTTCCTCGATGAAGCTGAAAAAGGCGATTAACGTGACGCGGATTATCGGAGCGGCGCTGGCGGCGGTGGGAATACTGCTGATTATACTTGACTTTATTTTTTACATTTAAAAATTTGAATAAAAAGCCTCCTTACGGTCAATACTATCATTGGCTGAAAAGGAGGTTTTCATTTTGATTTTAGATAGAATCGCATTGGCGCTGTCGATTATCGGCGGTCTCAACTGGGGACTTGTCGGAATCTTTCAGTTTGACCTTGTAGCGTATATATGCGGAGGTCAGACAGGAGTGGTCAGCAGGATAATATATATCCTTGTCGCGCTCGCGTCAATCTGGTGCATATCGCTATTGTTCAGGGAGAGAGACTACACCCATACAAGCGTAAGAAGCACACAGTAAAAAACCGCCTTCGGGCGGTTTTTTCAATTGAGAATTGATAATTGAGAATTGAGAATTGTGGTCGTGTAGAAAGCGGCTTCTATGAGAAAACTTCGTTTCCAGACCATATTAATATGCTCCGCAAGCGGAGCTTGCATATAAATTCGGTCGGGCAGATAAGTTCATTTTACGATGAACCTATCTGCCCGTCATTCATTATCAATTATCCATTATCAATTATCAATTATAAAAGCGACTCGACGATGTTCTTTGTGTCTCTCGCGATAACGAGTTCCTCGTTTGTGGCGATAAGCTCTACGCGGATTTTTGAGCTGTCGGTAGTGAGCTTGCCCTCGTTGCCGTGGATGCAGGCGTCGTTAGCGGCATAATCCATCTCTACGCCGATTGGCTTGAGGTAGTCGCATACCGCCTTTCTGAGCGCAGGCTGGTTCTCGCCGAGACCGGCTGTAAATACGATAGCGTCACATCCGCCGAGTGCGATATAATATGAGCCGATGAACTTAGCGATCTGATAGTAGAGAATCTGGTGAGCGAGTCTTGCGCGGTGATTGCCGTCCTGCTCAGCGGCGGTTACGTCACGGTCGTCGCTGGAAATACCCGATACACCGAGCAGACCGGACTTTTTGTTGAGGATAGTGTCCATCTCAGCGGCGGAGATTCCCTCTTTTTCCTGGATGAATGTTACTACCGAGGGATCGAGCGAGCCGGAGCGTGTACCCATCATAAAGCCGTCGAGAGGGGTAAGTCCCATAGATGTATCAATAACCTTGCCGCCGTCGATAGCTGTGATCGAGGAGCCGTTGCCGATATGGCAGGTGATGATTTTTAAGTCCTTGATATCCTTGCCCATACGCTTAGCCATCTCGGAGCTTACAAAGCGGTGAGAGGTTCCGTGGAAGCCGTAGCGGCGGATAGCGTACTTCTCGTAGTACTCGTACGGAATCGGATACATATATGCCTTTTCGGGCATAGTGCTGTGGAAGGCTGTGTCAAATACTACAACCTGAGGAACATCCTTGCCGAATACCTCCTCGCTGGAGATAATACCCTGGGCGTTAGCCGGGTTATGGAGCGGAGCGAGAGGTCCGAGCTTCTGGATAGAACGGATTACGCTATCATCAACGAGACAGGACTCGTGGAATATGCTGCCGCCCTGTACTACACGGTGACCGACTGCCGATACCTCGGATAAATCCTTTATTACGCCGACCTCCGGGTCGAGGAGCATATCCTTAACCTGGGTAAAGGCCTCTGCGTGGTCAAGCATATCTACTTCCTTTTTGATGTTGTTGTCCTTGGTCTTGTAACCGATAAACGAACCCTCGTCGCCGATACGCTCGCAGTTGCCCTTGGCGAGCACGCTTTCGTCTGTCATATCAATAAGCTGATACTTAAGAGAAGAGCTACCGGCGTTTATTACTAAAACTTTCATATTAATATCCCCTTTAATATTGATTAATTTTCGAAATGATACTATACTATAATAAACTAAAGAGCAAAATTTTGCAAGTTTTTTTTAGAGAAAATGCAGTTTTTTACAAAGAAATGGAGAAAAAAATGAATTTTAACGCGATAATATGCGAATATAACCCATTTCACAACGGTCACAAGTACCATATTCACTCGGTAAAAGCCCAAAACCCCGCCCCTACCGCGGTGATTATGAGCGGTGATTTTACCCAGCGCGGTGACATTTCCGTGACAGATAAATTCAAAAGAGCAAAAACAGCTGTCGAAAACGGCGCCGACCTTGTAGTTGAGCTGCCGACGGTTTATGCCCTGGGCTCGGCCGAGACCTTCGCGCGCGGCGGAGTAAAAATCGCCGAGGGTATGGGCTGTATAAGGAATCTGTGCTTCGGCGCCGAGACGGACGACAAGGCTATGCTGATAAAAACCGCCGAAGCTTTCGAAACGGAGGGCTTTAAAGCCTCGCTGAAGGAATATATGAATCAAGGCTGCTACTATCCTCAGGCTGTCGAGATGGCTATGGGGGATATCAGCCAACAGCTTGCCGAGGTCGTAAAATCGCCGAACAACATACTCGCCGTAGAGTACATAAAACAAAGCGTCAGTCTTGATTTTATCGTCACAAAACGCACAGGCGCGGATCATGACAGCGATAGCGGCGATGCCAACATCCGCTCCGCGTCCCAAATACGAAAAATGCTGCTGGGCGGAGAGGACGTCTCCCCTTTCACCCCGTCGGTGATCGAATATCCGGCGAGCGCGGACAAGCTCGAAAAAGTAATACTCTACAAGCTGCGCTCTATGACGGCTGAGGATTTTGCGCAGCTGCCTGATATAGCCGAAGGACTCGAAAACAGGTTTGTTCAAGCCGTAAAAGCTTCTGTATCGGTTGACGAAATTCTGGAAAAGGTCAAAACAAAGCGCTACACTATGGCAAGGCTGAGAAGGATAGTTTTTTGCGCGCTGCTGGGTATCAACGCGGAAATGAGCAAATACGATCCGCCGTATATCAGGGTGCTGGCGTTTAACAAATACGGAGCCGAAATTATGCGCGAGATCAAGAATCACGGTAAAATCCCGATGATTACCAACGTCGCGGACGGATACAATAATCTGGACGAAAAAGCGAAAAGGATTTTTGACGTTGACATACGAGCCGGCGACATCCACTCGCTCGCGACCGACAAGATAAAGCCCTGCGCGAGGGACTTTACCGAAAAGATTTTTGTTATGAAGTAAATCCGGATAATAAAATAATTCTATTAACGAAATAAGAGACTGTCGCGGATTAAGCGTTGTAGGGACAGCCCTCTGTGGCTGTCCGCTCGTTTCTGCTATAGCTCTTTGGAGTCGAGCGCAGAAACCTATATTATCAGAGTTCTGCCACTTTCTGCAAAGAGAGATTAAGGATAGGAGCGGGATGGCACGGAGGCCATCCCCTACAAATGTAACATAAACCAAACTACTTTTTCGACAAACAGAGAGACTGTCGCAACACGGCAGTCTCTGCTTTTAGTTATTCAAGAACTCTTTTAGTTTGTCAAGAGATTTTTCCGCCTCCGCCCTGCCGGTTTGATAGACTCTTTCGAGCTCGGCCGGGTCTTTCTCTGTCCGGCTGATTCCCAAAGGCTCGGGAGGTCTTATGACAAACGATACTCCGGATTTTTCTTTTTCGTTTATTTCATCCATCTGACGGTTATACATAATATATCGTTCATCCAAAGCCTTACATATCGCCGGATACTTTCGAAGGGCAAGCTTCATAAACGGAATCGACCTGCTTTTTGTTTTTCTGTAGCCTTGCGGCTGTGTAAGAACTATAAGATTGCGGTTATAACCGATACTTTCCATATAGCTGTACGGAACCGAATCCGATATACCGCCGTCGAGCAGAAGATATCCGTCAACCGAGACGGGCTTAGACACCATAGGCATAGAGGCGGAAGCCTGCATCCATTTAATATCGTTTTCGCCGCCGTCGACGCATTTGTGATATACGCATTTGCCTGTGTTTACATCCGTCGCGCCGATATAGAATTCGGTGGGATTGGTTTTGAACGTTTCTTTGTCAAACGGATCGAGCTTGTCGGGAATCTCGTGATAGCAAAAATCCACACCGTACAAATCGCCTGTTTTGATCAGCGAACGAATACTGCAATATCGTGGATCCTTACAGTATTTTTTGTTATAGCGAATCGGTCTGCCGATTTGTTTTGACTTAAAATTACATCCGAACGCGGCTCCGGCGGATATCCCTGCCGCTCCGTCAAAGCCGATATTGTTTTCCATAAGAACGTCGAGCACTCCGCAGGTAAACATTCCGCGCATAGCTCCGCCCTCAAGTATCAAGCCGGTTTTTTTCTGTTTCAATACGCTCACTCTCCCGAATGGATTATACCATAATTCTGTCAGTAACGCAAACAAATGGGACGCCGTAGTCCGCGGCGTCCCAAGATAATCATATTATAGTCCGGAGGATGCGTAATACCTGCTTTTCGCTTCATACATCCTTTTATCGGCATTGTTAAGAATCAAGCTTATATCGGAGAACTCATCGGTCGAAGCGCAGCCGTAGGACAGTGAAATTCCGTGAATATACTTACCCTGCCATTTGGCGCATTCCGTTTTTACCTTGCTAAGGCATTCTTCGACGTCGGTGTCTTTATCGGTAATAATAACGCAGAACTCGTCGCCGCCGAGGCGGTAGGCAGTTTCGATATTATTAAAACCGCTGCTGATACACTCCGTAGCTCCGACAATCAGCTCGTCGCCGGCTTCGTGACCCAGAATATCGTTAGTACTCTTGAGTCCGTCGATATCCATCATAACCGCGAAACAGTACCCGGGCATATTATTCTCATATTCTTCGATAAGCTCGGAATACGCGCGTCGGTTTTTGAATCCGGTCATTTGGTCGTAGTAGGCGTATCGCGTCTGCAATTCCGCAAGCTGAACGGCGGATTCGGCAAAAACATAACGCTCAAACCTCGCCTTGTTTACAAAATGTCCGAGAGTGATACCGATGGTTGCAAAAATGGTCATATCGGAAAGACATTGTACGTAAACTTGATGATCCAGGCCGTGCCTCATCAGTATAGACGCGGCAATAATATCAAGCAAGACCAAGATAATACTCGTTAGGGTGTTGCTGAAAAACAAGGTCGGGATAAGCAAGACAGACGCGAATATCATAATAGTGTTAATATTATGCTGCAGCAATACCCACGCAATCAACAGTCCTCCGCCCATAATTGTGGCACAGGTCAAAACCTTGGTAAACGCCATAAGGCGCGGAAACCTGGGCACCAGTATCAACGCGAGAATAAGTGTAACCAAAGACAAAATAAAAGCTGCTATATATATATTACGGCAAAGCGTAAACCTGTAAACGCGAAATGACATAAAAGTACAAAAAACCCAGTAGATAATCTGGGCTATTGACCAGACAAGCGCGAATTTGCAGTTGTCCTTACGAACTTGAGTACGTATTTTGTGACTCGGATCGTCGATTGTCATTTCGTATAAGAATATTTCTTTCAGTCTGTTCAGAAATTTCATATACTTCCCCCAATCCGCGCAAAGAAAAAATATAAAGCAATTTTATCACATTTTTTTCGATAATTCAATAACAATATCGGTAAAAAAGTTTTTTTGTGAATTCACACCATATGTAAAGAATCAGGGTGCCGATAATCTCGACACCCTGCTGAAAGCATACTATTTACAAATGATTATAAATATCTTTTTTAGGAACTATTCATTGATTTTTTTCAAGTTTTGAGTAATGTCCTATAGAGCAAGAAAAGCGTGCCAAAGCACGCTTTTCGCTACTCATCGCTCGTTCTGCGAAGCAGAAACTGAGCGGAGAATACACATTTCTTTTTTACTCTATAGGAGCAAGTAAATATGAATGACCAATTCAGGAATTATTCTTTGAATCATTATTCAAGTTTTGAGTAATATCCTATAGAGTAAAAAAAGCGCGCACTTTCTAGGTGCGCGCGATTTTATCCTATCAGTCTTTTGTAAGACGGATTCTTTCTGTAATCCGTGGGGATGGCGTTGTAGTTTTTCTTGAAACTTTTGGATTCGGCAAAGAGCGGGTCATAGATTCGGCCGCCCATACTCGCCCAGGCGTGGCTTGTGTCGTGACAGACATAGACCTTGCTGTAGCCGATCTCCCTGAACAGGAAGGCGACTGACGAAGCGTTTGACACACAGCATCCCGCGTGACGATAGAACTCGTCGTTGGCAAAGTCGCACTCCCAGCCTTTTTTCTTATATATCTGGCGCAGGCGCCTGAATCGTTTATACGGAAAGGACTGTACCCACTTAAAGCATTTTAGACGCTTTCGGCTTTTTGTATCGGTGGGTTTTGTGATACTGTTGAGTATCTTCCTTGCCTTTATCATTGTACGGATTTTCTTATAGTTCAGCTTGGAATATTTCGCGAAGCCGTTTCGCTTGATACGGATGCCGTCGACCTTTTTGCCGCTGACTCTCCTACCGGTTTTGCGGTCGAAGAGGCAGTACCCCTTCCCTATTTTGTACCAGCCCTTCAGCTTGTCTCCGTTTTTAGAGAATTTGTAGCAATTGCCCTTGTAGGTGTATACTCCGTTTTTGAGCTTTTTGCCGTTAATATAGTAATATGTATGACTGCCTGATTTTACTTTGCCGGTGAATTGCTTTTTGACGGCAAAAGCCTGGATCCCGATAGTCATAAGGGTGATTACCGCGAGTAATACGCAAATTGTTTTTTTCATCTTCTTACCTTCCTGTTTCCTGATTGGTCTCAGCGGGTCACGGCTGCAGCCTTTTTAGCCTGAGCCGCCGCTTTTTGAGCCTTTTTCTTTGCCTTTTCGAGAGCCTTTTTCTCCTTTAGCTTTTTGAGGAGTTTTTCGCGTTTAATCTGCGCCTTGGATTTCACCTTTGCGCTTACGATGTTTGAGTAGTGACTGGCGTATTTTACGGTGCTGTCGGTACATCTGATAAGGAAATTATAGCTTGTTTTATACTTTCCTTTAAAAGTATAGCTGTTCTTCTTTACGACCTTGATAAGCTTCCAGTTGGATACAGCGGTCTTGCCGTATACAATGTATTTTTTTGCTCCGCTGGTTTTCTTCCACGAGAGCTTGATTTTTTTGCCGCTGACTTTCTTTTTGAGGGTTGTGCCGGCAAGGTACTTGGTTTTAAGTCCGTTTCTGTCGAAGGAGTTGAGCGGACATCCGAACCTGTCGAGGCTGATTGGGATAAAGGCATAGTTGGAGCCCGATACAACGCCCTTTAACTCTTTGGAGACGGCTGTGGTTACGCCGAGAGACTTCCAGCCGGCGTTTTTCTTGCGGTAATAGAGCTTGTAGCAGGGAGCTCCGTTGATTTTGTTCCAGTTAACGAGGATTTTGCCAGGAACATTGGTGAACCTGTGAATCGAAGTCGGGGCTACATATGTGATTGACGAACCGACTCCGTCAAAATTACCGATGTATTTTCCGCTTTTGTCGACTGCGCGGACGGTATAGGAGTAAGTTCCGCCCGATACAACGTACTTGTCAACATAGGATGTAGCCGTGGTCTCGGCAATCCTGGAGCCGTTAGCGTTGGCAACGCGGCGATACACATGGTATTTTACCGCTCCGGGAACGCTGTCCCATGTTGCCTCGACTCCGTATCTTATGTTACGCACCGAGCATAAGCCGGTAAACTCGGCGCCCTCGGTTGTTTTTGTATCTTTGATATTATCTGTGACCGTTACATTTACGGACGCGGATTTTCCGCTCGCGGCCTTAGCGGTGATCTGAGCTTTTCCGGCGGAAACAGCGGTAATTACTCCGAAGCTGTCGACCTTGGCGACCTTTTCGTCGGACGAGGAATAGCTTAGTTCGAGGCTCGTGTTGACGGGAGCCGTAGACGCGCTGAGCTTGTAGGTTCTGCCCTCGGACAGCTCGACCGAGCTTACGTCGGTGAGTACGTTGCTGACCGCCGTCACAGAGGGATAGTTGTGGCCGACCGAATGCGAAGTCGACATCATTGTATATTTTATCATAGTGGGAGTATTACCCATTGTGTTGCCGCTGATCAGACCGGCGGAATCGTTGGAAAAATGGATTCCGATCGGGCATGAGTTTACTCGGTTGCCGCTTACAACGTCACGGGCGGCGGAGTGCTTGGTGAGCATAATACCTGTGCCTTTGCAGTCGGACACGTTGTTGCCGGTGAGGGAATAAACGTTAGAATAATAAACACCTATACCATACTTTTTCGCGGTTTTTACGGTGTTGTTGTCCATGGACTTTACAAGCGAGTTGTCGTTGACGTATATTCCGCTCGAATTTGGATTATTGACGCGGTTGTTGTCCAACTTTTCGACCTTGGAGCCGTAGCGGATATTGATACCGTTGTAGCTTTTGTCGGCGAAGAAGGTGTTTTTGTCGCAGTTAAAAACATTGGAGTAAACGCTTACGTTCCTCGAATGTTCTACACGGCACGCCGAGCCCTTGACATCAACAATATTGTCGCGGATACATACTCCGTTGACATAATAGTATCCGGCAGGGAGAGGTTTTTTATCTTTGTTATCGGAATCCTCCTTGGTAATCTGCCTGCCGATAAGCGAAATAGCGCTCGGCGAGTAGTCGGCAAGGATATCCTGTACTCCTCCGCAGTTTTTTATTGTATTATAGGCGATAAGCGTGTTGGAATTCTCAGGCGCCTTAAACTCATCGCTGACGTGAGCTTCGGTGTCGCCCTCCTCGGCGAGCTCGCTGGCAACATACATTCCGTTGCCCTTGGAGCCTGTGCTGTATACGGCAATCGCGCGCGGGGTATTCTCGATATAGTTATCGGTGATTTGACAGTTTTTCCAGTTCATTGTCTGGATCGCGGCGCTCATCATATTGGTGAATTTGTTGTTTTTGATGATAATGTTATCGAATGGGTTGTTGAGCACAGCGGTGTGGGAGCCGATTCCGCGCGGACATTTATCGAAAACACAATCCTCAACGAGCACGTTCTTCATCGCGAGATCCTCGCTGCGGCAGTTTACGATATTGGATGAACGCAAAATATCGAGCTGAACCGCCTCGTAACAGGTGGTATCCTGATTTAGCTCCTGCTCCTGATTTATAAAGCTGCAGCCTTTAAGGTTGAATCCGTCGACGCCGGCAACCTCCATAATATGGCTGTTCTTGACGTTCTCAAGAGTTACGTTATTCATAGTGAAGTTTTTGGCGTGGACAATCTTGAACATTGTTCCCTTGGTAGACGCAGCGTCAAACACTCCGCCGTCAATAGTGATGTTCTCGTAATAATAGCCCTTGGGACCGCGCGAGGGGATATCGTTTTCGCCGATTCTAAGCATATTTATACGGACTTCTTCCGTACGCTTTATGACAACATCGTGCAGGCTCAGGGTAGTGTTGGCGTAGATTCTAAGCATATCCTCGAGCACATACTCGCCCGGCTCGACCTTTACGACAAGAATACCGTCCTCCAGTCCGAGAGCGGAGTTGAGAGCCTTTTGAACCGCCTCGTAAAAACCGTTCTCCTCGATGTCGTTTTTGGTAACGACAATCGTGCCTGCTACGGGATTGGCGCTGTCGGGAGCAGCCTGCTCCGCTTCGGCAAGGAATACGGTTGACAGAATAATTAATACCGATAATAGAATTGATACAGTTGTTTTCAATAAACCTTTCATACTTCACCATCTCAAAATTAATATACGCATACTAAGTTATTATATCACAAATAAAAACTGATGTAAACCGTAAAAACTGCCGACATTAACAATAGACAAAGCTAAACTTATGTGTTATAATACATAAGCTTTTTATCATTTTTTAATTCAGAACACAAAGAGGCGGTTGTTTGAAACTAAAAATTCTTATTCTGACATTGATTTTGATTATACTTGCGACAGGCTGTCAGGCCGCCGCGTTATTCAATCCCGACTCCACAAAACCGGAGATCATCACTACTGTGAATCCAACTGAAAAATGCTCTATGCCGACAGAGCTGAGAATGCGTATATACGACAGCCGCAAGCTCGAAATTACCGGAAAAGGCAAGAAAGCCTTTACCTGGAAAAGCTCCGACCCAGATACAGCCGAGGTCAGCAGCGACGGAGTTGTTACCGCTAAAAAGCCCGGCAAGGCTACGATTACGGCAGAATGTAAAACTACAAAGCTTTTTTGCGACGTAAAAATACGAAGCCTGCTGATAGCTCACAGAGGTTTTTCGAGCGAATATCCGGAGAATACGAGAGAAAGCTTTGAGGCTGCGTTTGAGCGCGGATTTGACGGAATAGAATGCGACGTCTGGGACTGCAAGGGCGCTATGATGATAAATCACGACTACACCACCGAGCGCACCTCCGGCAAGTTTGAATATATCTGGAACGTCAAGAAAAAGGACAGAAAAAAATATCCGGTAAGCGAGGTCGGCCACCTCGACAAAACAGGCGGTAAAGCTCCGCTTATGCCGACTCTCAAAGAAACCTGCGAGATCGTATCCAAACACAACGGATATCTTTTGCTGCATATAAAGACAAAGGATTCGCCGCACAGGACATTCACCAAAAAGGCGGCGAAAAAGGTTATAAGCCTGCTGGATCAATATAATATCCGCAGCAAGACGCTGATATTTATTTACGGTAAAAAGACTATCGGAAAATTCAGAAAATATGACGTAAAGCTCGGAGCGTTTATAACTCCTAAGAGAAAATCTGAGTTTAAGCCGACGCTGGAATGGTGCAGAGATAACAAAATCGGCACTCTTATTCTATCGGAAATGAAGATAGTTAACCGATACGGCGAAGTAGATGAGCTCAAAAGCCTGGCCGACAGCTTCGGCAGGAAAATCGGAATCTATCGCTGCAACTACAAGAGTCAGTACGAAGCTTTTTCGGACAACGGAATTCCGTTTGTGATTTCGGATTATTATTTTGCAGACTAAAAGCTTGTCAAAGATGACGCAATAATAAAAGCCCGCGAAATGCGGGCTTTTCGTTTGTTTGATTATTCGTCATTCTGAGCGGAGCACAGCGGAGTCGAAGAATCCCCTTTCGCTATATAGCGGTAGGATAGTGTTTTAAGAAGACGTCATCTGTCATTGTGGGATCCTTCGGCAAGCTCAGGATGACGTTTTGGGATCCTTCGGCAAGCTCAGGATGACGTTTTGGGATCCTTCGGCAAGCTCAGGATAACGCGCTGTATATTATTTTACAGCGATTTTCTTCGCCTTGCTCCAGTCGGAGTAGTATGTTTTGCCGCCGACTGTCTTGTATACACGCAGCTTTACGTAGTAATTTTTCTTCTTCAGCTTCTTTATTTTGAGCGATGTCTTTGACTTAACCGTCTTTTTGGTCGCCTTTGTAAACTTCTTGGACTTGCTGTAGACAACCTGGTATCCGGTTATGCTGCCGGAGGCTTTCTTCCACTTGATTGTGGCAGTTTTGTTGTTCTTGCTCCTCTTTACCTTTGAGATTGAGGTTGACTTTGGAACGATCGTAAACTCGGCAGTCTTGTCGCTGAGAGTAAAGCCCTTTAAGCCTACGGTTACTTTGTATGTGCCTACTTCGGTTCTTCCTGCCGAATATCTGATGTCGAGGAAAGACGGATGGAAGGATGTGCCGTCGGGCGCCTTATAGGATACGAGCGGTGTGATTGTTTTTCCGCTGTATACAAATTTTGTACCGGTAAGCTCAAGGATGAACTTTGAGCTGCCTGAGCTTGTGAAGGATTTTGTATCGGCGGGAGCAGCAGGCTGTGTGGGAGTTTGGGATACAGGTTCTGTCGGCTCGATTGTCGTATCGGGAGAGGTTGGCTCAGCTGAAGTATCGGGTACTGATTCAGTTGGCTCGGCTGTAGTATCGGGTGCAGATTCGGTTGGCTCGGCTGTAGTATCGGGTACAGATTCAGTTGGTTCGGAGGTTTCCTCGGCAGGTTCGTCAATTTCGACTTCCTTTGGCTTTACATCTGCCATTTCCTTGGACAGCCACGCAGCTCTGGACAACATCCAGTCGCGGCAATAATAAAACATATCGTCAAAATTGCTATTGTAGGAATTAGCCTTTTTTTTTTTATCGTATGTATTCAATTCTTTATCATATATAGCGAGATTAAGCGACGAATGGTCGGCTATCCACGATCCGGTATTAAGCAGCCAACCGGAGGCGTAGTTCATCTCGGCGCTGCCCTTGATGAGAGAGAAGTATTCCTCGGCGGTATAGAGTTCCTTGTTTATATCCTCGATAGTATTACCCTCGAAATGATCGATAGCCGGAACAAACTTGCTGAACCATATTTCTTTTGCGGAATTAAGAACACCTGTATTCTGCGCAAGACGGTTCATAATATTAGTTGAGGACTTCTGGCTCTTTGACTTACCCTTGAGCCTGCACCACCATCCGGTGTATTCCTCGTAGTCGGTAACGCCCATATTTTTGAGGTCGTTTTCTACTCCGACAGCGTTGCCGAGTGAGTTGTCGTAATCCCATACGGGAGAGCCGTAGAACTTGAATTGTCCGTTCTCATCGGGCTTATAAGTAAAGTACAGGCTAGACACACCGGAATCCCAGTTTTTGCCGAGTTCGTTTATGAGGTAGATGCTCGCGAGCGAGTTTACGTCGGCAAATTCGGACAGATCCTTGCTCCTGCTGTTGCAGGCGTTGTAAAAGGCCTCAAACTTATCCTTGACGTACTTCATAACTTCTTCGTAACCTACGTCGCCTTCTTCGAGCTCAGGAGCCTTAATCGTAATCTTTGTGCGGTTGGAAAGAGTTACAAAATAGTCCTCACCCTCGGTGGCGGAGGCGTCAACCTCGCAAAGGAAGGGGAAATCCTCTTTTACATTGCCGTTTTCGTCGAGGTAATCATCCTCCGAAAAATCGGGAATGAGCGAATCCTTGCCGACGTCGATTTTCTCGGTCAGCTGGTATGAGCCGAGGTACATTCCGTCGCTGTAGAAATCCACAAAGCGTGAATCCGAAGCGTAAGGCATACCCACCGCGTCGGAAAGGTCGTAGAGAATACGGTTACGCGAAAGCGAATCGTCCTGATAGTTGGCGAGCATCGAAAACTTCTTGCTCTTATCCATTCCGGCGATGCTGACCTTGGAATCATAAGTTATGTTAAATGGGCGCTTGGGCTTCCACCAGGTAGTGTTTCCCCTGCCCTTGATTTTCTTAATCGGGGTATTGTCGATTTCTCCGTCGGGAGTAACTATCGCGCCGGTAGCCTTGGCGGACAGGCTCTTGTCCTGATAGAGATATTGCATAAGCTCTGTGCCCTCGCCGTCAGCGTCTTTATTGTTGACAAAAATCGCCGCCTCGGCGCTGGACTTCATAAATTTGAGCGTATAGTCTTTTCCGTTTGCTGATACAGCGTAGTCGTCGCCGATAATATAAGGAAACTCAAAAACTTCTCCGGCGGCGATTTTTATGCCGTCAAAGGTAACTTCGCTGTCGAATCCGTTATAAATCTCAACCTTGTCCGAGCTGACGGACGAAGGAAGGAAAAAGTATTTTTCCGACTCCGCGCTGATGTTGAAGTCCTCGTCGTGGACGCTCTGCCACATATGCCACGCCTCGGTATCTGCCGAGCCGGACACAGCGTGTGCGTACAGCGCCTTTACGGTCATAAACGACGGAGAGGATACAACCTTGTCCTCAGCGTTAACCGTCGCCGCGGCTGACATCAGCATCATCACGGCAAGTATAACAGAAATTATTTTTTTCATAGAATCGCCATAGCCTTTCTTCCCGCCGGTAGCAACACCTGGATGTTTATCGCGGGTTAATAAACAAAAGTGTATCATTAGATTTATTATACGATTTTTTAGTGAATAATACAACCGAAAAACCACTCTTTTTTGTGAAAAAAATCGATTTATAAAACTTTAATTTTTTTCTTTACTTTTTTTCAAAAATGATATATAATGAATATGTTATGGGCCATTAGCTCAGCTGGGAGAGCGCCAGGTTCGCAATCTGGAGGTCAGGGGTTCGATCCCCCTATGGTCCACCAAACAAGTATTGGATGAACACCTATTTTTTCAGCGGCGGCTTTGCCGTGAGATGTGTTCTCTGATACAACAACAGAACGCCGTTTCAGTGTAAAAGCTGGAACGGCGTTTTCCTGTTTTAAGGTGTTAACATAAGGCTTGAAACTATAATTGACATCTGGTATAATTATATTATAAAACTATCTTTCAGCTAAAGCGAAGTGAACCCCTGTGAATAAATTACAATATGATAGCTTTTATAAATTTCTTGTTTCTGCAGGAATTATATTGATTATATTCCCAATAATCGCTCTTGGATTTTTCTTTAACATCGAAATACTTATTTTGAGTCAAAATGAATTTGATAACTTATCTGAACACTCTTTAAGAGCTATTTGCCAAAAGGAAAATATTTTACATTTTATCATTACTATATTCCCCTTTGTTGCTTGTGGACTGTTATTATTAGGAGTTGTTTTGCTCATTTACGGTTGCTATAAATGGAGAAAAATCCAAAACCACCTTGATGAGCAGGTTGAATCTGATACAACAATAAAGAAGATTAACGCAAAAAAAATGAGTGCGGAAGAAATTGTAAATAAAGCTTCTTTTGAAGTATCCGAAACAGAAGTGCCATTTGATATTGATCCTTTTATTAATGATAGTAATCCGAAATCGGATGTTGATAAAAAAGGTAATTATAAAGCAAAATCTCAAGATATTCGTAATTCTCATATTAACCATATTATTGATTATATGAAAGTTGAACGTATGTGCTTTATGGAGGTGAATCGCCAATATGGGAAAAGATACGATCTGCAAAATAACGTAAAGATTGATAATATTGAATATGACTTTATTGCCGTATCAAAATACGACAATATAGATATCATATTCGAGGTTAAATACTGGCGCTCGCTCCCAGCTTCCTCAGCAATATCGAATATGCTTTATCGATTGACTAAAGCTGGAATTAATTACGAGAATAGCGCACATCGAAACTTTAGATTAACGCTGATAATTGTGACTCCGAATAAAAATATAGACTTAATAAAAAATCGGATTAATAAAATGCAAAACGAAAACGATATTCACTCCCAAATAAAAATTGAGTACTATGTTGAAGAAGAGTTATTAGCAAAATATAATAATATATAATAATTGCCTTATTATCATAGCCGTTGAATCACCCATTGGATTTAACGGCTAATTTTATTCGCAAGGTTTTTCGTTCACTATGAAGCCAGAATAAGTATCTGATGTGCGTTAGTTATTATTCTATGAAAAAAGAGAATAAATTATTATTCCACACATTCGATTAATTGAAAATCTCCGTTTATAATGAGAGCATCAAATTGAGCGGAGGTAAACACAATGAGAAATCCAAAATATCATATTTACTTAACACCCGATGAACGACGCACAGTCATCAACAGCCTGATTGATTTGAGAAACGACCTCATATCACAGGGCAGATACGCCGACATCATCGACGAACTGCTGATCAAACTCACAAAAGCCAAAGTCAAAAGAATCAAGGTTAAGGAGGTTTGAGTTATGGCTACAAAGATTACATACATACAACAGGAAGATTATCTTCTGCCGGATTTGAAGTTACCGGATCAGCCAAAAGTTGAGATTGGTATCTGGGGCAAGCGGCATTTACGACACCTCAAAAACCACCACCCTATCATTTACACCAATCTTCTGACAAGCTGTAAACTTACCGCCTACCTTGCCGATATCGACGAAGAAGCGACAGAGATGTTCAATAGGATTATTAATCAATTTGCTAAGCAGGAAGGTGTGACCGAAAAGCTCAAAGCCGAGAATCAATTATTGTGGGTGCGAAAGATGAACAATATCTACAATCGAGCAATGGAAATTGTAAACACAGAATTAGTTAATATCTGAATATATGACCGTCGAATGAAAATGCTTTGGCGGTCATAAATTTTTAATTAGAATTTTTATATGTGAAGCTAATAGAATTGAAAATGTTGTTATTTTTCAAAAACAATGTTATAATACTAATATAACTGATGATTGGAGGGATATTGTGGCATTCGAGTTAGATCACGCCAAACCTCATAGTATTAAGAAATTTGAAATTATTTCTGAGTATGCTGATGCGTGGGCAAGAAAAATATTAGGCTTTTCAAAATCAGAAGGAATCGTATATGTCGATTGCATGTCTAATAGTGGCTATTATTTAGATACCGTAGGTAATGCTGTTGAAGGAACTGCTATTAGAGTTGCAAAAAGATTAAATTCTTTAGCTGAGAATTATCCAGGTAAAACTGTAAATATTATTTTCAATGATATTGATAAAGAAAAGATTGATTACTTAAAAGGACAAATAGAAGCTTTAGCATTATCAAACATTTCCATAACTTATTATACGATGGATTGTACCGAATTGCTAAATAGATTAAATCTTAAAACTATCAGAAATCGTAATCTTCTTTTAGTTTATGATCCTTTTCAAGCTAGAATCCACTGGGATGCACTTAAAAAATATTTGAATTTTTGGGGTGAAGTTATTATTAATCATATGGTATCTGATACTGCCCGAGGTTCTAAAACAGCTGTAAAACCCGAAAAGATTGCAAAATATGAATCAACATATCAAATGCCTATTTCAGATATTAAAAAAATATGTGATGATAGAGAAAAACTGGATAATACCGTACAAAGCATTATAAAAGAATTAGTAAAGGATAATCCGAGAGAACATTATTTGGCTTCTTTTCCGTTTTACAACCGAAATAACGGATTGGTTTATAATTTACTTCATAGCACCAGTAATGTTGAAGGGTTTAAGTTATTTAAAAAGACTGCTTGGAATGTGTTCGGCGATAAATCATCAGGAAAAAATACTCATGGTCAAGAAAACCAGATGGCTATTGATTTAGATAGTGGTTTGTTGGTTGCCTCAAATACGGATTATAAATGCTTAACCATATCAGATATTGCGAAATATGTTTTTGACAAATTCAGCAATGAAGGCAAGGTTGAAATAAATGAAGTGTATCGAGATTTAGATATGCATCCAATTTTTCCATCTGAAGGATATAAAGATAAAATCAAAAGGGAATTGAAAGATTACTATCCGGTTAAAGAGATAAAAGAAAGTGGAAAACGATATTTCGTTTTTAGTCAGGTGATATAATGGGAATCAGTAAAATAGAGTGGACTGAGGTAACTTGGAATCCCATAACAGGATGTTCAAAAATATCTGATGGCTGCTTGAATTGTTATGCCTCAAATTTTGCTAAACGATTGCAGGCAATGGGAAACATAAGATATGCAAACGGATTTCAACCAACTGTTCATGAGGACTTAATAGGATTACCATATCAATGGAAAACTCCCAAAAGAGTATTTGTGAATTCAATGTCTGATATTTTTCACGAAAAAATTTCCGATAATCATATATTACAGATATTTGATACAATGAATCATTGCAAACAGCACGAATTCCAAGTTTTGACCAAAAGACCCGAAAGATTAAATTCACTAAACAGCAAAATCAAGTGGACTGATAATATATGGATGGGAGTAACCATAGAAAGTGAAAAGTATCTCAACAGAGCAGATATGCTGCGAAATTGCGGCGCAAAGATAAAGTTTATTTCCGCTGAACCGTTATTATCAAGTATTAGTAATCTCAATCTTTCAAATATAGATTGGCTTATTGTGGGAGGAGAATCTGGTCCGCACAGTCGTCCTATGGAAAAAGAATGGGTTGAAGAGTTGCAGATCATGGCAGCAAAGAATAACGTAGCTTTTTTCTTTAAACAATGGGGAGGCTTTAATAAAAAGAAGAATGGAAAGCTATTAAACGGTGTAACATATCAAGAATACCCTACTAAAACATAATAATGCTATCTATAAAGAACCCGCCATAACGAAGCGCAAATTTCTTCGTTATGGCGTTATTGATTAATTTCCATCATAAAACATCAGAGGAATATAATACAAGGTCTTCTAATTATGTTTTCCATAATAATAAGGAAGCTACCTAAATAATACATAGATAAACGGAAAGATTTCGCAATTAATTACATATAGCTTTTTTGCCAAAAGCCTAATAATCAAATAGGATTCTCTATCTATGAATTAATTATTGCTTTTCATCTAAATCTGACCCAATAAATTCTCTGTTATGTAAACGTTTAATAATACAAATTATTTTGTTTATATTTATTATTATTGCACAAATAATTGCAGTAAATTCAATTAGTGTAAATATCCTTTTCCACATATTATTATACTCCTACATTTTAGCCGATTTTTATGCGTTATATATTCTTAACAATCTTCTTAAAGAATACTTAATTCATTTCATATAAATCGAGTATTTTATATGCTTCCCTTAATATAGTGTGATCGTTATATTTTAGCCAATTGTCATTTCTGTTAGCGGTAATAGACAAAACCACTTTTTTGCATAATCAATGATACAAAAATTAGCACCCGCACCCCAAATCCTATATGTATTTGGACGTGAGCATTTCCAAATAAAAAAACCATATTCATAAGAACATTCGGTATCGTTCCAGATAAAAGGATCATTGCTATTAACTGTTTTGTTTATCATTAATTCGATATAACTCGCGTGTAGCAACTGAGTGTTTTTATAGATACCTTTTTGTAATAACAAATTTCCGATCTTTGCAAGATCTGAGCATTTAAGCCAAAGATTACCAGCACAATTCGTATGCCCTTTAGGACAATCGCTCCAAATGGGCTTTTGTATTTTCAACTTACGCCATAGTTTTTCATCAAGATAATCATTAACTTTCTTTTTGGAAATTTTCTCTATAATTCTTCCTAAAACGTAACAACAATGACTAGAGTAATAAAATGATTTACCAGGATAGAATTGTATTGGAGTTTCAAAAAACCAGTACAGCCAATCATTTTCATACAAATCATTATTACATCTTTGTAAAAGTGATTTAAGAGATTTCCCAGAAGACATATTCATTAAATGTTTTATTCGGATTTTATCAGTTCCCTTAGATGCTATTTCTTTGTACTCAGGAAAAAAACTAATTACTTTATATTCTATTGAAATCGATGATTCCTGCATTAAGAATCCAAACGCTAAAGCTGTAATTGTTTTGGCACATGAGTGAACATTTGTTAATATGTCATTACCCACAATTATTGTATCTTTGCTCGGATAATCCAGACAAATTGTATTAACATTGAACCCCAATTTTTTTGTATATTCTTTTAATTCCTCAATTCTCACTGTTAAAATACTCATAGTTTATTATTGTGAATTACCGGCAATAATTCTTTGTCTCCTCACTAACGAATTGATTGGGATTGGTGCGGGAGAATAATTATCAATTATCCTATCCACGTTATCTAATTGTCTATTTATCCTATCTTTTAAAGCACAATCCTCTTTCAAACACTCTTGCAGCCAATAACCTTTGCAAGAACAGTCAATGTTTTTAAAAACAGATATCGATCTAGAGGTGTTATACTTTTTTATGGCTTCTATTATTCTCTTGTTACAATCTTTTTTCTCAGTGCAAAAATTATGTGTGTACTCAGAAGGAATCGGATAATATCCAACGCCTCCTATGCCAAAAATAGAAGAAATATCTGAACATCTTTTAGCTACTTCAATAACAGACCATAGCCAAGGAGGCGAATAATCACCAGTTTCTTTCAACAAATCCACTAGTGTATACTGATGAATTGACATTGGCTCAAAACTAATTCGAGAAAAACCGATTTTTGCCGCAAAATGCGCAGTAGCAACAGCTTCGTCTATTGCTTCTTGTTCAGTTAAAAAAGGAGGTTTTAGTATAATATAAGCAAGAGGAAGTATATTATACCTTTTTAATAAATTGACCGTATCAATAAACTGCTGCTTTGTTCCTTGCTTGTTGATGCAAATGTTCCTAATCACATCGTTTTCTGCTTCTAATCCCATTCCAATTTCTAATTCAACATTACTGTCTCTAAAAATCTCTGCTAAATGTGAAACCACCTTTTCAGACAAGTATTGTGGACGAGATTCAATTGTAACTCGCTTAACCCCCTTTAGTCGAATTGCTAATTGAAGAATCTTATCTTGAGCTTCAATATTCATTTCATGCGGATTAGTATAATTGCCCTCTTGGTTAATCCGAATCCATGATATGCTCTTGTTTTCTGATTTTGATGTTTCCCAAACTTTAGGATTTGATACTGCTGAAACAAATTGTGCAATATGAAATTGAGGATTATGTAACAAATCATTTTTCTTGAAAGCGCCTTCAAACTCACCGCACATTGTGCACCCCCCTTGTCTCGCCCAATCACATCCAGTTGGAGATAACGTTATTGTTAGAGTAAGAGATGATACTCCTCTTAAATTAGAGTATTTCATATGCCATTCGGCTGCTTCATTCCATAATGTATATTTCCCTGCCTTTAGATTTCTCAATTTCTTAACGGAATCAACTATTCTAGCTAGTTCTATATTATAATCTGTTTTTTTTCCAAAATCTAATTCTTTCATTTTCTTATATTCCTATACCAATACTCGTATCTGCTTGGCCGTGAACTTTAAAATGTTTGTTTTTTTTTTTTTTTTTTTTCATCAATATCGTCAGTAATAATTTTGGGGATTTCTTTAGAAACATCTTTTTGAATCAACCATATTTCTCCTTCTTTGGTAAGTGTATTTGCTGAATCCAGTAGCTTTTGACAGTCATTTCCAGATAATCTAAATACCGATCGACTTCCCCAATTCTTGTTTGTATTAGGTCCTCCATATTTTAAAAAATATTTTCTATCTCTAGGTTTTCTTTTACAGAAATTCGCTATAGAAATAAATTTATCATTTTCATCAAAGAAACCATTGTTTTCAATAATTGAGGTAAAAGGAAATAGATTCCTAATCTCCTTTGAAAAGAAGTTTCTTGTTTCACGATAAAACGGTAAAACAAATATAGCCTTTTCATCAAATATTATATTAGGTGGGATTGCAAATACCAACTTACCACTTTTAGCTCTTAATAAATAGTCTTCAAAAAAGTTGCAAGTTGTTGTAGAAATGACAGAATGAGAGATAAGGCAGTCAATATCATGCATGGTTACTTCCTTGCTAATTCCCCAATATCTCAAACTGCTTGTTATTTTCATTAGATACTTCATACTATAAGGAACAGACGCGGCGTCTAACATATGAAACACCTTTGGATTCGGATTCTTGGTGGATTGGATTATATTATTAACATAAAGATCTGGGAAATCAAAAACGTTATCTGGAATACTATACCCAGCATTTTTGTAGCAATAAGGAAGCAAGAACAAATCTCCCCATCCAGATCCAGGTGATTGGATTTCGTAGATTTTGCCAGATAAAGATTCGTCTGTTCGATAGATTATCGGGTTATTCCAACAGCATTCTGGTAATCCTTTATGATATTCAATAGTCATTCCTGCAGGAGCTTCAGAAAAAAGGATATTTTGTATCCTTTTTTGGTCATCCTTTATTGCAGTTTGAGCTATTTTAGAAACTATACTAAAAAACTCATTGATCAATTGATTGTGTAAAACAAATATATCCTTTCTATTATCTCCAATTCTTATAGGTTTTTTCAACAATTCTGGCATAATAAATGATTCTATGCCTAGCTTGTTAATTATCTCATTTATCGCTAATTCTTTAATTGTATTCATAATTAGAAGTTTAGACCATGAGATAAACTATTTGGTGCCTTTGTTTCTGAAGTTTCAATTGAAGCACATCCATAAACACAGTAATCAACTGATAGATATCCAGCAGGATGATAATTTCCACTTCCTTTTATGCCGCCAAAAGGAGCAATTGTTGTAGAACCGGTTAATGATTGATTTCTATTAATTATTCCAGCGTGAATATTATCAAAGAAGTATTCATATATAGATTGATCTTCGGTGACAATACCCGCCGCAAGCCCATATTTTGTTTGATTTGCTACCGAAACTGCCTGTTCTATAGTATCAACAATAGTCAACTGAAGTAGAGGACCAAATACTTCTTCATCAGGACAATCTATATTAGTAACATCTAATAATCCTGGCTTAACAAAACTGTTCCCCAGATGAAGTAGGATTTTTGAGGGCACCAATATTTTTGCCCCTTTATTAACTAATTCTTCATATTGTTCCATAAATAAGGATGATGCTTTGGAGTCAATCATTGGTCCAATAAAGGGTGTTGGGTTTTCTGATAGAGAGTCCCCCACAATGATGGCATCAATTGCTTTAGACAAAAAAGGTATGAATTCTTTAGATAATGATTTATTAACAATTAACCTTCTAGCAGCTGAACATCTTTGCCCGGAAGAAATATAAGCTGATTGAATGACGATATTAATTGCCGCACGAATGTCAGAATAATCCCATATTATTAGCGGACTATTGCCTCCCATTTCTAAAACACATAGTTTATCTTCGCTTATACCGATTTTTTCTATTGCTTTTCCAGCTTTTCTACTTCCAATAAAAAGGATTCCGTTTATTCTATTATCTTTAACTAACAATTCACCTGTTTTTGCTCCTCCAATAACTATTTGTAAAGCATCATCAGGCAAACCTGCTCTAATCCATAAATCTCTATAAAACAAAGCGGACTTGGGAGTTCGCTCGCTGGGCTTAAATACTACAGTATTGCCTGCATAAAGCGCAGGCATAATATGACTATTAGGCATACTCATCGGAAAATTAAATGGTCCTAAAACAGCCATTACTCCATGCGGACGATATCTAGTTATGGATTCTCTTCCATTTGTCAATTCCTTATACTTAGTTTTCGCTCTTTCCTCGTATGCATCAAAAACAACTTGAACTTTATTTATTAATGATTTAACCTCCATTTTGGCTTCCCAAAGCGGTTTGCCGTTCTCTTCTGAAATGATTTTAGCTGCTTCTTCTGTGTTTTCTTTTACTAACGAGGCAAATTTTAGTATAATATCTTGCCTTTCTTCAATTTGTTTTTTTCTCCAAGTGTTTTGATATTTTTGCGCTTTTTCTACAGCTTCTTCTATATCTTTTTTTGTGCTAATCATTCCTTTCCATATTTCTTTTCCGTTTGATGGATTAATGGATACCAATTCTTTTGAATAATTGAACATAATAAATCTCCTTTTTATTTTATTGAATAATATACTATCATTATCAAAAAACCGATAACTCCTATCAAGTCAAAAAAAACTGCAACTTTTATTGATTGTTGATTCTTCCATATATTATTATTCATACCATAAATCTGTTTTGTAAGATCGTCGCAAATCCTATCATCGGTTAATGCAAGTATTGTTTTTTTATAAGTTTTTGAGTTTCCAAAATGACGTATTCCATTACTTGATCTATGATTTGGCGTTCCAGTATTTGATGCTTTCCCCATTTTAGGTCTTATATGCCATAGAGCGATGCATAAACTGACAAATAAGGGTAGTAATACCAAAGTTATAATAATAACATTAATAATTTTCTCGTAACAGTTAGTATTAGTGTCAATGCTAATTACTTTTTCCGCAAAAATAATTGCAGCTCCAATTAGTATGGAATCAATTGTTGCGAGAGTACTAACTTTTTCTTCACACCAACCATATAAATCCAGCTGTTTAGAAACTAAGTTTTCCAAATAGTACATTCTTTCTTTTGGATCGTCAATTATATTTTTTTTTGGCACTGAAAATCCCCTCAATTCCTTTTTATATTTTGTAAATATATAAAGTGTATATATAAATTTTATCATTAAACCGCGATACTCTGCAATTCTCATTTTACAAAAAAAAATAAAC
>CADAEZ010000030.1 GCA_902787145.1 uncultured Ruminococcus sp. | reverse complement strand
TTTATATAGTCGAGCTTGTCGGCGAGTCCTTTGAAATCTCCGCGCCACGCGGGGTCGGAGTCGGGATTGTTGGCCTTGGAGTCATCCCAGCAATGGACGTTGTTGGTCTTGTCGCCGTCGTAAAAGCGCGTCGGAATTACGAAGTAAATAGTTTCCTCGCGGAAGTCGACATCAGCGGCGGTATCGGGCTCTGTCGGATTCTTGGAGCGCCAGCGGTTATTAGCATACCACCACTCGCCGGTGGTGCGGGTGAGCTCGGCGGAGAGCTGTTTGCCGCTGTTGTTGGTGAACATGAGGTTTATTTTGGTGACGTTCGGGAAGGTACAGGTATACCAGCCGTCGCCCATCTCTTTATCCGAGTTCATCGGAGCGCCGGGATAGGCAACCTCGAGATTCTGCGGAAGTGAGTTCCAGTAGTATATAAAGGGGTTGCTCTCCTCGGACTTATAATGTATTGTGATTCCGCCGGATTCGGCAGAGGTCTTTTTCTTTTTGGAGTCAGCCGCCTGCGCCGATACGAAGCAGACGGAGATTATAAGAACAAAAGACAGTAACGCGGAGATTATCTTCGCTGTTAGTTTCATTAGATTCATCACCTTTCGTATTACGTCATTTTAACAACAATCGCCCAGACTATCCCGAAAGGATAGCCTGAGCGTCTGATATTATAATGAAGGGATCAGTTTAGCAAGGAACTTCTGAATTTGAGTAGCGTCCTTAACGTTTATAAAGCCGTCGCGTGTTACATCGGCCACAGCCTCATTATATCCGGTGACAGTCATCTTGGCGACAACCTGCTGGATCATAGTAGCGTCCTTGACGCTGATGTTGTTGTCGGAGTTTACGTCGCCGAGCATACCCTGTGTGCCGCCACCGCCGCCACCGGTGTATGGCTGGGTGGGAACAGGAGTGGTATCGCCCTGGGACTGTTCGGTGATATTGTCTACCGCGGTGTACTTGTAGGTCTTTTCGACAGTGTCGTTGTAGGAGTTCTGTACGTATGCGGTGATTGTGTATGTACCTAGCTTGGTCGGTGTGATTACATAGGAATTGTTGGTGGTGTAGTAAGCTGTGTTCGGCTTGCCGTCCGGATCCTCTACAACGAACTTGTAGAACAGGAGGTTTGTGCCGACCTTGCCGCCGAGAGCGGAGAGAGTAAAGGCTACGGCGGAGTTGCGCTTGATCTGTGTGTTAGTCTTGAGGGAGTTGGAGAACGCGGAGATAAATGGCTCTACAAGAGCGCTGGCGTTCTTGACTTCCATTGTGATTGAGCGTGTGGCGGACTCGTTCTTTGAGTCTGTGATGTCGACGGTGAGCTTATATGTGCCTACCTGAGTCGGCGACCACGCTACGGACGACTGGTTGCCCGTATAGAACGGTGTGCCGTTGGCGCTGAACTTGTATGTAAGTCCGCCGTTGACAGAAGAAGCCGCAGCGTTAAGAACAACGCTTACGCCGAGGTATGACGGCGAGTCTACGCTTGCGGTAAAGGAAGTGATCTTGACAGCGCTTGTGCTGTAAGGCTCCCAGGATTTTTTACCGACATAGTAAATCGAAGTGTCGGTCGGAGTGGTAAGGTCGTCGGTCTGATTGCCGCCGCCGTTAAAGATAATGTTTTCGTACTTTGTAGTAGTGGTGTACTCCCAGACCTTATCGTCTACCTTTTTCATAGCGACGCCCGGCCATCCGGAGTTTTCGGCCTTGGGGCTGTTGTTCCACATATAGCAGTTCATACTTCCCCATCCGGCATCGTCATAACAATAGTATGTGTATGACGGGGCGCCGGTCTTGAGCTTGCTCTGCTTTTCTACTGGTTTAGCGGTCTCGGTTTCCTTTGGTACATAGTTTGACCATTCAACGGTGAAACCGTCCTCTGCGCCCGAAGGCGTGGCGAGCTTTTCGCCGGCGGAATAAACCGCGTCGGCAGACTTTACGTCGTCGCCGTTGCTGAATACTACCTGATTGTACGCGCCGTTAACCTCATACGACCAGATATCATCAGCAGTGTTTGTCATTTTTTCTCCCGGCCACTCGGCATTTTCGCCGTCGCTGCCGTAAAGATAACAGTACACTTCGCTAAACTTGGTTACAGAGTTATCGAAGCGTACGACCTCGCCTGCCGCGGACACGGATACCCCGGCGATATACGCGCAGGACAATACCATAATAACCGCGAGAATCAGGCTTAATAACTTAATTCCCTTCTTCATAAAAACATCCTCCTTGGTAAATTTCAAAACTTCCCAATATATTTATACATTATGATTATATCAAAAGCAGAGGTGATTTATTTTCGAAATCAGAAATATAGCCTTCGTCAAAGTGACGGAATTATTGCGCTTAATTTATGCAACATATACAAAGGGATTGTCGCGGCGCGACAATCCCGATTGAGTTATCAGTGATTGAAAAAGACAGGCGGCGTGTGGCTTTTTACGCTTATTGCTGCCGCTTATCACTTATCATTTTTTATCTTTTCCCAGTAAGACTTAAATGCCTGTTCGTTTTTGTTATCGCTGTATTCGTAGTACTTTACGTCCCTGAGGCTGTCGGGCAGGTACTGCTGCTCCACGTAATGATTGGGATAGGAATGGGGATACTTATAGAACTGACCTTTGTTTTGGTTATCCTCGCCGTCATAATGCTTGTTCTGGAGCTGTCGGGGGATCGGGCCTCCCCTGCCGGCGCGCACGTCGGAGATCGCCTTGTCGATCGCCGTGATACCGCTGATTGACTTAGGCGCGTTGCACACCATTATAACCGCGTCGGCGAGCGGAATCCTGGCCTCGGGAAGTCCGACCTTCATAGCCATATCGACGCAGGCGTTTACAATCGGCAAAAGCGAAGGATATGCCAGTCCGACATCCTCGGCGGCGCACACCATAAGCCTTCGGCAGGCCGAGGGCAGATCGCCGGCTTCGAGAAGTCTGGCGAGATAGTGAATCGCGGCGTCGGGGTCGGAGCCTCGCATACTTTTCTGATAAGCGGAGACAATGTCATAGTGCTCGTCGCCGTCCTTGTCGTAGCGCACGGCTGACTTTTGGGTCAGCTCGTCGACTGTTTCGTAAGTGACAACACGTTTGCCGTCCTTTTCGGACGAGGCGAGTACGGACAGCTCGACCGCGTTCATAGCTTTTCTGACATCTCCGCCGCAGGCGGTGGCGATATGGGTTACGCTTTCGTCGTCGATTTCGATTTCTACGCCCATCTCGTCGGACAAAAAGTCGATACCACGCAGAACCGCCTTTTCGATTTCGACCGGCTCGACGCTTTTAAACTCAAAGACCGTGCTGCGCGACAGAATCGCGTTGTAAACATAGAAGTACGGATTCTCGGTGGTTGAGGCTATGAGGGTGATTTTTCCGTTTTCTATGTACTCAAGCAGGGTTTGCTGCTGCTTTTTGTTAAAATACTGAATCTCGTCGAGATACAGGAGTACGCCGTTGAGTCCGAGCAGGGTATCGGTGCTTTGGAACACCTCTTTTATATCAGCTGTGGAGGCGGTTGTGCCGTTGAGCTTCTTAAAGGTTCGGTTGGTTTTCTGGGCGATATAATTGGCAAGGGTGGTTTTTCCCACTCCGGACGGGCCGTAGAATATTAAGTTTGGGATTATGCCGCTCTCGATTATTTTTCGAAGCGGCTTGTCTTTGCCGAGAAGATGCTTTTGTCCCACGATGTCGTCGAGCGACCGCGGGCGAAGCCTGTCGGCTAAAGGAGCAGACATAGAAACACCTCTTTCCAATTGAGAATTGAGAGTTGAGAATTGAGAATGGCGGTCGCGCAGACAGCGTCCGCTATGAGAAATCTTAGCTTCCCGACCGTATTAATATTTCGCTGAGCGAAGCGCATATTAATTCTGTCGGGCATAGAAGTGTATTGATATATCAACTCTGTCTACACGTCAATCATTCTCAATTATCAATTCTCAATTATCAATTAAAAAGGCGGACTTTCGCCCGCCTTTTATCTTATTCGTACAGCGGATATTTTTCGCAGATAGCTTCTACTCCGGCTCTTACCTTGTCGGCGTTAGCCTCGAAGTCGTTGAGCACGAGGGTGATGTACTCGGCGATTTTATCCATATCATCCTCTTTGAGACCTCTTGTTGTAACAGCGGCTGTGCCGATACGCACGCCTGAGGTTACGAACGGAGAAAGCGGCTCGTTGGGGATAGTATTTTTGTTGACTGTGATATAGCACTCGTCAAGGCGAGCCTCAAGCTCTTTGCCCGTAACGCCTGTGCCGCGTAAGTCCATAAGGAGAACGTGGTTGTCGGTGCCGCCGGATACGAGCTTGTTGCCTCTCTTTGTAAGTCCGTCGGCGAGAGCCTTACAGTTCTTTACAACCTGCTGCGCGTATTCCTTAAACTCAGGCTTCATAGCCTCGCCGAAGCATACGGCCTTGGCGGCGATTGTGTGCATAAGCGGACCGCCCTGGGTGCCGGGGAATACAGCCTTGTTGATGTCCTTGGCGTACTTTTCTTTCATCAGGATAAGTCCGCCTCGGGGACCGCGAAGGGTTTTGTGGGTTGTTGTTGTAACAAAATCGCAGTAAGGAACCGGGTTGGGGTGAACTCCGCCGGCTACGAGTCCGGCGATATGAGCCATATCGACCATAAGATAAGCTCCTACCTCGTCGGCAATCTCGCGAAGCTTTTTGAAATCAATTATTCTTGGATACGCGCTGGCGCCGGCTACGATGAGCTTGGGCTTGCAATCCTTAGCGATCTCAAGAACCTTGTCGTAGTCTATGTAATGCGTCTCGGGGTCAACGCCGTAAGGCACAAAGTTGTAGTACTTGCCGGAAATATTTACCGGTGAGCCGTGTGTGAGGTGACCGCCCTCGTTAAGGTTCATACCCATTACAGTGTCGCCGGGCTCCAGCATAGCGAAATACACCGCTGTGTTGGCCTGAGCGCCGGAATGAGGCTGTACGTTGCACGCCTCGGCTCCGAAAAGCTTGCAGGCTCGGTCGCGGGCGATGTTCTCGACCACGTCTACGCACTGGCATCCGCCGTAGTAGCGCTTGCCGGGGAGACCCTCGGCGTATTTGTTGGTAAGCACGCTGCCCATTGCCGCCAGAACACTCTCGCTTACGATGTTCTCGCTGGCGATAAGTTCAAGGTTTCTTCTCTGGCGGGCAAGCTCCGCTTCCATTGACTTGCCGACCTCAGGGTCGACCTTCTTTAAAAGCTCGATGTTTGCCATTTCTTTCATTTTGATTACTCCTTATCTATTAACTTCTTTTTTATAAACCCTTTTGGAACTCCAGTACCCTGTCAATTAAACCGTACATATCCTCAAGCGTAGAGACCCTGCCGGCTTCGTTACGAAAGGCGGCGGCTCCGCGAAAGCCCTTTAGATACCACGCGATTTGTTTCCTCGACTGGAGCATACCCATCCTCTCGCCCTTATACTCACAGGCAAGCTCGATATGCTCGCGCATAATCCTGAGCTTGTCCTCGGGCGAGGGAGGCTGAATTATAATTCCTTTTTCGAAATATTCGTTGAGGATCCTGAATATCCAGGGATTCCCAAGCGCTGCTCTGGCGACCATAAGGCCGTCGCAGCCGGTGTATGAAAGCATCCTTTCGGCGCTTTTTATATCCTTAACGTCGCCGTTGCCGATAACCGGCACGCTGACGTTTTGTTTGACTTCTTTAATTATATCAAGGTCGCAGTGACCCGAATAATACTGCTGACGGGTTCGTCCGTGGACTATGACCGCGTCGGCTCCGTTTTCGGCACAGATACAGGCGACCTCCACCGCGTTGACGTGTTCGTCGTCAAAGCCTTTTCGGATTTTGACTGTGACGGGAAGATCCGTCGCGTTCTTCATCGCCGATACAATCTCGCCGCAGAGTTTAGGATTCTTCATAAGCGCCGAGCCTGTGCCGTTGTTGGCGATTTTAGGAGCGGGACAACCCATATTGATATCAATAATATCGGCTCCGGCTTTTTCCGCGAGCTTGGCGGCATTGGCCATCAGTAACGGCTCGTTGCCGAAAAGCTGGATCCCGCAGGGGTGTTCGTTGTCGGAAAGCTCCATAAGCTCCTTTGACTTTTTGTCGTCAAAGCTGAGCGCCTTAGCCGAAACCATCTCGCTTTCGCCGTAACCCGCGCCGAATCGGCGGCATACCTCGCGAAAAGCCCTGTCGGTGATACCTGCCAGCGGCGCTAAAGACGCGACGGAGCTGATTTCTACATTACCGATCCTCATCTTCGCGGTTCGTCGTCGATATAGGAGCGGTATTTTCTTGTATTATAAAATTCATCGTCGAGCAGACGTTTCTGCTGTCCGGTAATGCGGTTGCCCTCGCTGTATCTAGGCTTGCCTACTCCGCCGATGTAGTGGCTTTTGTTGCTGATAACAACAAAGATTATCGTAAGCACACCGATAATCACGCATACCCAGCTCACGAGTCCGTAGGTCATATCGCCGTTGTCGCCGGCGTCCACGGATACGGCCGTGGGTTCCTCGTCGACAGGAGCGGAGGGCAGATCCTCGTAGTCCTGAAGCGCGGCGATAACCTTGGTCGGCTTCTGGGTTTCCTCTTCCTTTGCTTCGGTTGGTTTTTCGGTGGGAGATTCAGTTTCCTCCTCGGTCTCGGGCTCGGTTTCGGGCTCGGTCTCGGGTTCGGTCTCGGGCTCGGTTTCGGGCTCGGTCTCGGGTTCGGTTTCCGGCTCGGTCTCGGGCTCGGTTTCGGGCTCGGCTTCGGTTTCGGTCTGGACCTCGGTATACGCGGGCTCGTCGCCCTCGTCCTCCGGAACACCCATAGCGCAGAAGCTCCACGAAAACAGTATAGCGAAGATTGAAGCAAAGACTATTAATTTATATTTCAACTTCATAGATAAAACTCCAAAATTACACACAACACCGATTACCGATAAATCAGATACCACGCTGTAGTTTTTATCGAAAATCGGCATAATACCCATTTTAACAGATACATTATAGCAAACTAAGTTTTATTTTGCAAGACTTGAGCGAGAGCTTTACCAAATAATTTTCCGGAATACACAGCTTCGGCGAGTGTATTTGAGTCTGTGCCGAACTCCACAAGCAGCGAACCGGTGTTTATATTCATATTATACGCGAAATTGCCGAAGTCCAGCGGACGCGTCATTCCGCTGTAGTTTGTTTCGCATTTTTGCTGGAGCTTCAGCGCAAATCTAAGGTTATAATTCCAATTTGGAAAATCAAAGAAGCCGTCCGGGTCATATCCGGACATAATCATGATCTGGGCTCCTTTTTTTCCTTTATATGTAAAGGTCGGCTTAACCTTGAAGTTATCGTCCCCTATCGCGTCGCGGTGGATATCGAGCGCGACTTTGATTTTAGGATACTTTTTTATATAGGCGTTGACAGTTTTTCGGCTGCGCATATAGCTGCCGGTATAGGCCTTGTCGTGGACGGTTGTGTCGTGGACTACGCCGATTCCCGCTTTTCTGAGGGATTTTGCTATCTCCTCGCCCACCGCGGTCACGTTATAGCGCGTATCGGAGGTTCGCGGATAGTAGTCGGAATAATAGTATCCCACGTCGCAGTCAAGGTAGCTTTCGCTTGTGTGAGTATGATAGATCAGCACCTGGACGTCCTTTGTATCCTCAAGCTTAAAGCCTAAGGGAGCGGTGAGGCTTTTGCCGATATTAAGGTCAAAGGATGTATTGTTTTTGACGTAGAAGTTCTGGTACTTTTTTCCTCCGGCGGTATACTGCTTTGTGTAGACCGGCAGCTTTTTCGCGTCCTTATGGTTTGTGAAGGTGTTGTAGTAAGACTGCGAAAAATCCGAGGACCGCGGTTTTGTTTCGGCAGGCGGAGGGATGGGCTTGCTATTATTCTTTTTTGGAATTATTTTCTTCTTAGGAAGCTTTATATCGGAGTTATTAGTTCCCTTTGAAACTGTCAGAGACGCCGCGGCTACAACGGCTTCGTCCGCGCTGAAACACAGCGGCGCCCTGACGCTTACGCACAGGATCGCCGCTGATGACATCAGCACACAACCGACAAAATATAAAATACTTTTTATTTTCAAACAATCACCTGCTTTTATCGCTGCAACGCATAATCCGGGCGCGCGGCAGCGCGTTTACTTTCTTTACAAAATAATATGCGGACGAGGTGTCGGTTATGATTTACATAAGAGCCTCTATGTCGGCAATATCGACCGAGGATTGCAGGGCTTTGTTGATTGACAGGGATATAATCCGGCTTGCCCTGTCGATGAGCAGGTCTATCTCCTTTGGGGTCACTACCATTGTGCTGCCCCGGGGGCTGAGGATGCTTTTGAGCTGTTCGGCGGTTTTTTCGTCGTCTATCCTGAGTAAATCGGACACCAGCGTCAGCGAATCGACCACTGTCGGGACTCCCACGGCTATCACGGGAACACCGAGGGTCTTTTGGCTGATTCTGCGGCGGTGATTGTTTACTCCCGCTCCGGGGGATACGCCCGTGTCGGTTATCTGGATTGTGGTGCCGAGCCTGGCGACTCGTCTGGAGGCGAGGGCGTCTATCACGAGAACCGCTCCGGGCTTGATAGTTTTTACTATACTTTCTATATACTCGAAGGTCTCGATTCCGGTCTGGCCGGTTACGCCTGTGTTAAGAACCGCTACGGGTCTGAGGTTATCGAGACCGGTGCTGCGCGCAAGCTCGCCGGTAATATGACGTGTGGCAAGAACCCTTGACGCGCTTTTGGGGCCGAGGGCGTCGGGGGTGATCTCGGTATTGCCGAGGCCGCATACGAGGACAAGTCCGTTAACCGGGATAAGACGGCGGATTTCGCTGCCGATCACCTCTACCCTGTCGTCGTTAACCGGAAAGTTGTCGGTCATAGCCGGAATATCGACGGTGACATAGGAGCCCTCCTCTTTCTTCAGCTTTACGCTCGCCTTATGATTTTTGATGCGCAGACGTGAGATTTCCAGTCCCGACTGCCTGCGCTCCTCGAACTCCACACCCTGAATATCCTCGCCGACAAGCTCCCTCGCCTCGACAGCCAAATCCGTTCTTTTCTCCATATACAAAACCTTTCGTTTTCTTTGTTGTTATTTTCTCCGAAAAAAACCGGTAAATACATTTTTATTCTTTACTTTGTGACATTTTGTTGCTATAATGATAATGAGTAAATATATTTTTGAAAATACAGAAAGGTTATGGTGATTAATGTGAAGAAGACGGCATTAATTACTGCGATTATACTTGCGATATGTTTTTCGGCTTTTTCGGTCAACGCCGCGGAGATCCACAGGTATCCGACCTTGTCCGACAGAGTTAAAACCCAAAAAGCGATAAAAAAATCATTTCGCACATCCGACAGCTCCCTGCCGTCGAAATACAGCTCGAAGGATCTGGGATACTGCACAAGCGTAAAGGATCAGATAGGAAGCACCTGCTGGTCGTACGCATCGCTGTCGTCGTACGAAACAATACTGCTGATGAAAGGTCTTTTTTCCGGAGACCTGAGCGTTCCGGCGCTCGACCTGTGGGGTACTACTCAGAGCGACGGCAACGGCTGGATCCGAGATCAGAGGCAGCCGGGCTCCACATATATCCCGATAGGCAACTTTACGAGCTGGTCGGGACCGCTAAAGAACGAGGGCGATACCCCTACCTTAGGCGTGACGGAGCTGACATACCTGGACAAAGGCGATTTCAGCGGTATAAAAAAAGCCGTAATGCGTTCGGGCGCCGTGACCGCCAACCTGCTCAACTACACACGAGCCTACAGCAAAAACAGAAACTGCTACTGTCTGACCGACGAAATCAGCCACAACGAAGGCCATACGGTATCCATAGTTGGCTGGGACGATAATTTTGACAAATCCAATTTTGACGGAAATTATACGCCGGAAAACGACGGCGCGTGGCTGTGCAAAAACAGCTGGGGAACCGCTTTTAACCAGATCGGCGGTTACTGCTGGATTTCTTACGAGGATTTCTACCTGTTATCAAACGACTATTTTGACCCAAGCTTTGCCATCGACAAAATCAGAGTGCTGAAAAACACCGACCATATTTATCAAAATGAGATATACGGCGCGACATATGAGTTCAGCTATATAAAAGAGGACGACATCACGTACTTTAACGTATTCGATTTTTCCGAGGACGGAAATGTGCTGGAAAAAGTTGTTTTTGAATCCACCGCGGTAGGCGCCGGATACAAGGTATACTCGGTACCGCTGAACAATAATGACAAGCCTGTGCCGGACGAGAATAAATGGACGTTGCTCGGCGAGGGAACTATAGACCACAACGGATATATATGCTGCGAAACAGGAAACAAAATCCTGAGAAGAAACAAACAGGCTATCGCCGTACAGATCAACACCGAGGACACCGACTCCGAAAACAGCATAGGCGTGAGCGAATGGCTGAGGGATATTGATACAAAGGAAATGATTTTTCAGTGTCCCGTGGAGGAAGGAAAGTCCTACGTGACATTTGAGGGCGCGGTTGTTGACATAAAGGATTATTACGCGGATGAAATGGACGACAACATCGGCGGAACGCTTGTGATAAAAGCAATCACAAACAGAGTCACAAAGGCTAAATACCTCGGCGACATCGACCTGAACTCCACCATCAACATCAAGGACGCGACACAGCTGCAAAAATACCTTGCCGATATTATCAAGCTCAGTGACGACGCCAAGAATAACGCCGACTTCAACACGGACGGCAAGATAAATATAAAGGACGCTACAGCAATACAGCGTTCAATAGCAAAAATGGATTGATTAAGAATATAACTCTTTGTCGTACTTTCCCATCACACAAAGACAGGCTGTCGCAAAATGATGCGGCAGCCTTTTTACGCGGATTATATTATACTGTCGGGAAACGGATTCTTGTTACAGCACATTACCCGTATAGTCCAGGGCGCAGTATCCGCTTATGCCGTCATAGGTGGTTTTTGCCCAGAAAAAACCGTCGTTTTCGACTGCTTCGGTTACAAAAATCTCGGTCTTTTCGGGTATTGCCGTCAGCCTCAGCGAATTCACCGAGGGGTACATACGCAGGTTCAGGCCGCTGTCGGAATTAATTCTGCGGCGGGAGTTGAGGTTGAGCTCTACGCGCGAAAACTCGCCCGGATATATATATCCCTGGAATTCCCAGCCGTTTTGGCCGGGGTTTTTATCGCGGATTTTAGCGGTTGTGAGGTAAAAACCGCTGCCCATATACGCCGAGTTCGAGAAAGTAATCATTCCGTCGGATATATTCTCGACAACCGCGACGTGTCCGCCGTCGGCGTTATCGAAACAGGCTATCGCACCCAGCCTGGGTACCGTGCCGTAGGGATAGGCGCCTGTGCTTTTGTTATAATCAAACCACTCCCCGGCGTTGCCGGTGCACAGCTTTGGCTTTGATTTGCACAGCTCATACGCCCTGCCCCACGCGTAGGCGGTACAGTTGGGAATTCCGAAACCGCTTGTGTAGAAAATATTATCGTCGTAATAAAACGAATTCGAATAGTCGGGCTGAGTAAACCTTGGGATAAAGCTTCTGTCCTCTTTGTGACTGACAACACCTGTGACGCAGACTGAGAGCATAATCGCGGCAGTGAGTATAAACACCGCGGCTTTGGTTTTGATACGCATAACAACACATCCTTTGGCATTATTATGCATATGAATTTACAAAATATTCTTTTGCGGGCAAAATCTTACTTTTTTATTTACAATTTATACGTTTTATTCTATAATTAAGATAATTAAAAGGAAGGTGAAAGCTATGTTTTTTGATTTTAACAAGATATCCGATATCTCGATTGATATGCTGATGAAGGTCGGCGGAACGCTGATTATACTTGCTATAGGAATCTGCGTAATACAAATAATAATACATCTGTTTAAAAAGGCAATGAAAAAAGCCAACGTCGACCCTTCGCTGACAAGGTTCTTCGTAAGATGTATACGAATCGGGTGTTATGTCGTACTCATTATCAGCGCGTTGTCTACGCTGGGAATATCCACCACAGGATTAATCGCTGGTTTTACCGCCGCGGCGGCGGCGCTGGCGTTAGCGCTGAAAGACAGCTTGTCCGATATCGCGAGCGGAATCGTTATACTGTTTACACGTCCGTTTGTGACAGGCGACTTTATCGAATTCGGCGAGCAAAAGGGATATGTTGAGAAAATAGATATGATGCATACAAGCATTCTGACCTATGACAATACTACTGTCGTTATCCCGAACAGCAAGATAACCTCGGAGAACCTGAACAATTACAGCGCGAACTCCGACATAAGGGTGCAGATACCCGTGCCGGTAGGCTACGGCGCGGATATCGCCGAAGCAAAGAGGGTGATTCTTGACGCGGTTATAAAAACCGACAACATCATTCTTGACGTAGACAAATTTACGCCCGTAGTAAGGCTGGAAAAATACAACGACAGCTCAATCGAGCTGATGGTCAGAGTATGGACGAAGTTCGAGAACTACTGGCAGGTATACTACTCGATGACCGAGAGCATAAAAAAAGCGCTGGACGAGAACGGCATCACTATTCCGTTCAACCAGCTGGATGTACATATCAGTCAGTGATAGCAAGAAAGGCGCGCTTTGCGCGCATTTCGCTACTCATCGCTCGTTGCTGCGCAGCAGCAAACTGAGCGGAGAATATAAATTGTTTTTTGCTTTATAGGAGTTTATGCTATTGCAATTATCAGTTACCCTGTGAAAAAGTTTATTGTTTTGCAGCGTTACAGAGCAATTTCCTATAAAGCAGGAAAAGGGATGCCGCGCGGCATCCCTTTATTTTATCATTTGCTGATTAAAACTATCTTTTTATCCTCGATTCTTACTTCCTTGTTGCATACCTCGTTGGCAGCTTTTTTATGAGAAATCAGAATACAGGTTTTGTTTTTAAGAGCCTTAAAATTCCTGAGCAGCCTGATCTCGGTAGCTTCGTCAAGAGCCGAGGTCGCCTCATCAAGAATGATGACCGAGGCGTCGCACAATACGGCTCTGGCAATTGCGACACGCTGAACCTGTCCTTCGGAGAGTCCCATTCCCTTTTCGCCGAGACGGGTGTCGAGACCTTCGGGCAGCTCGTCGATAAAGTCGGCGCAGGCGATTTTTGCAGCGTTGAGTATCTCCTCGTCGGACGCGTCCGGACGTACAAAGGAGATGTTCTCCCTGATTGTTCCGGACAAGAGGAAGTTGCCCTGCGGTACATAGGCGAACAGGCCGCGGATATTGCGGTCGACTTTCACCTTTGAGCCGTCCTTTAATTTGAGATAGATTTCGCCGTCGCTGACCGGGAATACATCCAAAAGAAGCTTGGTGAGCGTGCTCTTGCCGATGCCCGAAATACCGTTGATCACGACAAAGTCGCCTTTCTTTATACTAAGAGAGGTATTCTCCAATATAGCGTCGCGGTCGTAGCTGAATGTGATGTTGTCGAACTCGATACTTTCCATATCGCTGTAGAGCTGTTTTGTGTCGATATCGGCGTTTTGCTCCTCTGTATGCTCATCGGGGAAGTTCTCTATCTCGATAATTCTTTCGGCCGAGGCGAGAGCCTGGTAATACCTGGGAAGTACGGAGGTGAGTCCCTCCACCGGGGTCTGGATCTGGGAGATAAGCGACAGGATCTGGGTAAGCAGACCGTAGGTCAGGGTACCCGCCAGTATGCCGAACGAACCCCATACAAGTCCGTAGATATATCCGAATGTAAAAACGATGGAGAATCCGGTGGTCGAGGCTATCGAGATATAGTTGCGCTTGCGCTTTATGCTAAAGGCGTCCCACTGGAGCCTTGTCGCCTCGTCGGAGATTCTCTTTGCCTTGTTGAACACCTTGATTACGAGCAGGCTCGACAGAGACTCCTGCATAAAGCTTCGGGTAGCGCCGTCGGCGGCCTGAGCGCGTTTATGGAAGCTTTTAAGCGTGCCCTTGAACAGCAGCATAAAGAATATAATTATCGCTCCGCCGATTACAAATACAATAGCGAACCGCCAGTCTATCGTAAACAAAACGACAAGTATGCCGATAAGCTTTACGACAAAATATACGAGGCTAGGAACGATACTCATTATCGAGCCGGTGATGACGTCGACGTCGCTCGTAAGTCGGTTGAGCAGCTCGCCCGTGTGATAGGACGTAACCTTGGAGTAGTCCTTCTTGAGCATAGTTTCGAAGAGTCTGCGCTTAAGGTGGATTTCGAGCTTTGTGGACGCGTTAAAGGACGTAACCCTCGACAGCACGCTCAGCAAAACCTGGAAAACCGTTACCAAAAGCAACATAGCCGCAAAGAAAATAACCTTGTTAAAATCCTTGTCATACGCCGCGGAGTCAACAATCCACCTGGCGAGCTGCGCGATAAACACGCCGCAATAAGCCATCACGCCGTATATCACCGCGAGAAGCAGAACGCTGACAGCCTGATGACGGGAATTTTTGACAATCCACAAGGTTGTTTCTTTGTCGAAGTTTTTTAGTTCTTTAAGGTAAGAGTTAGAAAGTTTTTCTTTTATCTTCAAGTTTTTCTCCTGGGAAAAGCCATTCGCCATGCATAGCGGATCGGCCTTGTATAGTACCAAAAATCGCAGTACAGCCTGTAAATCGGATGATTGACGCTGTACATTTTTCCTTTGTGGTAAAACGACGTTACAACGCCCACTACGTCGCTCATAGGGATGTTGCGCTCTTTTTGCATATTGTTGTCGCCGAGCATTATATAGCTGCCGTCCTTTTCAAATCCGACAACCCTGTGGACAACATATTTGTCTGTTTCGACGCGGTAGTAGAGGGCTACGTCGTTAAGACGCAGTTTTTCTCCGGGCTTTTTAAGCACAATCATATCGGTTCCGTCGCCGAGCATAGGCTTCATACTGGTGCCCCTCGGCACAAAGGAGACCGTCTTGCCCCGGTCGAGCTGTTCCTCAAAAAGCGGCACCAGCTCCTTCAGGTCGATAGTTTTACCGGAGCACATCGGCGTCTTGTGCCTTTTTTATAAACTTTTGCACGTCGGCTCTGGCAACATCCTCGGCGACGTCATATTCACCGAGAAGCGCCTGTACAAGCTCGTCCTCGGTGGCGCCTTTCTGGAGCTTTTCGAACAAAAAGGCTCCGCTTTCGTTAAGATTTATAAGACCGCTGAAATCAACAACCGCGTCCCCCACCGGAACTACAACATATGAATCGGAGATTTTCCTCAGCAGGAAGTTTTCTTTTATTTTCATATCGTATACCTCGTTACATAAAAATTCATTGTAATTATACAATACTTCGCGCCAAAATGCAATATTATTATAAATCCGCGTATACTTTTTGTTGTATTGCAAAAAAATATATGATATTATATATTAGAGATTAAGAAGGTGAGTTTTTGAGCAGGATTAAGCTTATTGGCGTCGACCTTGACGGCACGGTTTTTAATTCTATGAAAGAAATAACAGAAGAAAACAAGAGAGCTTTCAGGCTTTGTAAGAAAAGGGGCATTGCCGTAGTACCGGTTACTGGGAGGCCTTTTTCGGGACTGTACGAGGAGCACAAGCGCGACATCGGCTGTGACTACTCCATCAACACCAACGGCTCCGCGGTATACAGGCTCAGCGACAACAAAAGGCTGGTTACTCACGGAATCGACGGCAACAAAACCCGATACATCATCGACATCCTCGACCGTTTCGATTGTTATTACGGAATATTTATAGACGGGTTCGGATATCTGGACGAAACAATGCTGAAAAAGGAGCTTGAATTCCGAAGGAACACTCCGCTCTATGAATACATAAAGCGTACCCGAAAGCCGATTCATAACCGCCGCGAGTTTATAAGCTCGCTCAATTACTGCGACAACATCTATACATTAGCGGACAATACACGAGAGAGAGACAGGATAAGAGAAGCGCTGACAGGTATCAGCGATATATACTATACCTCGTCGATAGACGTGGACGTTGAAATCGGCGGAAACTGCTCGAAGGGAGCTACGCTTCTGGAGCTCGCGCATATGCTGGGAATAGACCGCGCCGGGATTATGGCTATCGGCGACAGCGGAAACGACCTGAGTATGCTTGAGGCGGCAGGGCTGGCGGTAGCTATGGGTAATTCTTCTGAGGAAATAAAATCCGCGGCTGACTTTATTACAAAATCCTGTGAGGACAGCGGCGTGGCTTACGCGATAGAAAAGCTGGTACTAAGCTGAAAGGAGTAGTGTAGACTTACATTCTATGGAATTGATTATAAAAATACTATGGGCATTTGTCGTGTTCTCGTTTTTGGGATGGGCGGCAAAGTTTGTATGGCTGTCGATTCTTAAACGACGGCCTGTCAATCCCGGTTTTATCACTCTTCCGTTTCTTCCGGCATCCGGAATCGGAGCTGTGGCAATAATACTGGTTACATACAATATGAACAACAACTGGATGATTTTCCTTGGCTCGGCGCTGGTGCTGACTGTGGGAAAATATCTATGCGCTATGGCGTTCGAGAAAACATTTGGGTTTAAATGGCGTGATCACTCGAAAAGGCCGCTCAACCTGAACGGTTACGTAACGCTGTGGGAGACTGTCGCCTATGGCTTTATCGCGCTGTTTATCAAGAACTTCGCGCTTGATATCATAAGCTCGTTCACAAATTTGATGCCGTTCTGGCTCAGGCTGCTGATACCGCTGATTATATTCGGTATGATTGTATTCGACCTTGTCATATCCGTTATCACGGTTATCCACCTGCGCAGAAACCTAAAGCAGATGAGCGATATCTCGTCTCTTATCGAGGATCAAACCGAAACCGCTGATAACGAAGAGCTGAGGGCGATATACGAACGCAAAATGATGACGAGCAAGCGGTTCAGACGCAGGCTTGTGAACGCTTTCCCGGATATGGAAAGCTTTAACTACGAAAAGCAGTTCGCTGATTTAAGAGAAAGAATCGACGTAATAAAAGAAACCAACGACAAGGTTTACAGCGAAAAGATCGAGAATCCGAAAGCCCGTCCCTTTGCCCACGGACTGGGATTTGAAAAGCTGTTCTGGCTGTTTTTAGCCGGAAGCGTTTTCGGAACAATAATGGAGACCGTCTGGGCACTGTTTACCGAAGGTCACTTCGAGATAAGAACCGGGTTTGTATGGGGACCGTTTATCCCGATATACGGCGGCGGAGCGGTGGCGATTACCCTGTGCCTTTATAAGCTGCACAAGGCGAAGGACCTCGTAATCTACCTTGCCTCGGCTGTAATCGGAGCGACGTTTGAGTATTTTTGCTCTTATTTTCAGGAGATGTTCCTGGGCACGGTAAGCTGGGATTACAGCGATTTGCCCTTTAACATAGACGGACGCACGAGCCTGATGTTTGCCTTGATATGGGGACTTCTGGGATTGTTCTGGCTGAGGTATATTTATCCGGGATTCAGCCGTTTGATAGAAAAAATCCCGAAGAAAAAGGGTACAATCATTACCATTGTACTTTTTGTAATCATTTTGGCGGACGGATTACTGTCCGTCGCGGCGGTTTACAGATTCAACCAGCGAAGCAAGGGTGTTAATCCCACCAACGCCGCCGAGGTATGGATTGACGAGACCTTTGACGACGACTATATGAAATTTGTCTTTCCGCATATGGAGAATAAGTGACCGCTCGTCTTGCGGAAAAAAACGGGCTGACGATATAAATATATTTTTGCTCTACAGACTGATAAGAGGCTGACCGTTTTTGGTCAGCCTCGCTGTTTGTCGAAAAAGTAGTTTGGTTTATGTTACATTTGTAGGGGATGGCCTCTGTGCCATCCCGTTCTAACTCTAAAGGAGCGATATCTTGTAGGGGCCGTGCCTCCGCGCCGGCCCGCTCCTATCCTTAATCTCTCTTTGCAGAAAGTGGCAGAACTCTGATAATATAGGTTTCTGCGCTCGACTCCAAAGAGCTATAGCAGAAACGAACGGACAGGCACAGAGGCCTGTCCCTACAACGCTTAATCCGAACTATTTCTATAAATTAGTTTTTCTACAGTCTGAGAGGCTGACCGTTTTTTTGGTCAGCCTCGTTTTGTTACAAACATTTATATTTATCCGCAATTAAGAATATAAGCCTACGCCCACGGGTCGGCGGACTTAGGTGTTCTGATACCGACAAGAATCATCTGCTCCTCAAGATACCACTTGCCCTCGGACGGCTTTAGCCTGAGCTTGACCTGTCTTGGGTTATCCGCTCCCCCGCTCCTTATATAAAGAACCGCGCGGTTTTCGTTTTGGAAGGAATACGGATTTGACTCTATCGTAATCCTGAACGGAACAGACGGAGTGTAGTCATTTTCGGGCACAGCTCCCTCAAAATACGAGAAAGGCACGAGTTTGGAGTCCCTGAAACGGTCTTTGATAAAGCTCTCCTCGAAGGGTGACAACGGCGCGGGGCCTTTAAGAAAATTCACCATTTGTTTGCCGATTTCGGGAGCGGCGGCATAGGCGCACAGCGCGCATACTGTCAGCGCCGCGGTCTTGAACGGAGTGTCCATAGCCGCTTCGGGCAGCGACTTTAGCTGATCCAGGCTCTCCGGCAAACTGTCGAACGTAAATGTAACGCTGTCGGGGTCAGCGGATGAGCGTGACGCGTTTGTTATGTTTCTCAGATTATCGAAAATACTCATTTTTTACCTCCCGGAATATCTTTACTTATAATATAACATATAACGCGATGATTTACTGCACAAAGTTTACGCGACTTATTTATGCAAAATGCATAAAGGGCGCCGCATTGCGACGCCCCTGAATAATTATCCGTTTACTGTGATTACGTGGTAGCCCGAACCGCAGTAGCGGTAGCTTGAGCCCGACTTGGCTCTGCCGTCCCACGGGTCGATTGTCTTAAAGTCGCTGAGTGTAGAACCGCTGCCGTTGTAGCCGTAGAAGGTTACGTAGTGATGGCTTGAGTTTCCGTAAGCGATAAGGCCTACACAGGACTTTCCGTTGTCGATAGAGTTCTTGATAGCTCCGAGCATTGCGGAAGAAGAACCGTAGCGGCTTACTGTACCGCCGTTCCAGGTGCATCCGCCGCTTGACCAGAAGCTGCCCGGTGTGCGATAAACGCCCGTTACCTGATAGTAAGCGTATGCGTACGCGTACGCGGAGCACATAATGGTTGAGCTTGGATAAGCGTAGTCGGTCTGTTTACCAACCTTAGCGGCGATATCCGCCATAGTGCTGTCCGAGAGTGTACGGCCGTGTGTCTTTACGACTTCTTCGCTTTTCTCGGAAGCGCCGGGCTTAACCGTTACCTTACAAACAGATTTCACACCGTTGCACTGAGCAATAATGTTAACCTTGCCCTTACCCTTTAGGGCAACCTTACCGTCATTGCTTACTGTGGCAACATTCTTGTTTGTACTTCTGTAGGTTATTTCGTATCCGCTGCTTGTTGTATCGGCGTCGAGGGTAAATTCCTTGCCTACCTTGCTGACTACCTTAGTTTTGTTGAGTGATATCTTAAGTGAAACATCCTTGGGCGCGATATCAATGTTTTGCAGGAGCATACCTGTCTTTGATCCGTCAATAGCCATCGCCGTCACCGCTGAAGAAACGAGTATCGCGGCAGCCGCGATGGATGATATAATAGCTTTCGTTTTTCGCATAAAGTCTCCTTATTAACTATACTGTCCGGCCGAAACAAGCCGGTTTGTTACATCTAAATCCAAATATTTTTATAATTCGACATTGCTCACAACGATTAACATTGTAACAAAATTGTAACCTGATGTCAACCCGAATCCAGTATTTATGGGACTTTCGACAGTTATATTCCGTGATGGAAGTAACATTATGTAATATATTTTGTTACAAAATGCTACAAATATGTAATAAAGTGTAATATATTCACTATCAAAATCGTTACATTTACTCATCTTTCGTTCTGTGAAGCAGAAACCCGGCGAAAAATATATATTTTTTGCTCTATGGAAACGAAAAAGGCTGCCGCGTCCACGGCAACCTTTGCTCTGTGTATTAATTTTTCATACTTACCGCGGTTCTAGGCAAAGACCGTCTGAACCAGAATCATATATAATACGGTGCTGACGCATATGCTCAAAAGCACGTTGGAACGCCAGATATGCAGCAGAACGGCAACCGCTATGCAGAGAAGCTCCGGGATTCCGTGTGAGCCTGAGAGGAGGTTTACGTTTCTGAGGCAATATATTATAAGTACGCTCATAATCGCCGGCGGAAGAACATCGCCGAGGTATTTTATCCATTTGGGAGGTTCCTTGCCGTGGTCAAAAAGGATGAACGGCAGATACCTTACCCCCGCTGTGGTTATCGCGGCGGCTATCACAATGATAAGACTATGTGTAAAATCAGCGCCCAAGCTTATCTCCCCTTTCCGTAAGCTTGCCCTGCAGGCAGAGCAGCACAAATGACACTACAATCAGCGTCGGGATGAGGAAGTTGTCGGGGCCGATCAGCAGAAGCGCGATTATCGGCACACAAAATCCAAGCAAAGCCGGAAAATGGTTGGAGTGGCTTTTCCACTGTTCTACAACCAATACGGCGAAAAGCGCGGTCATAACAAAATCTATGCCCTTAAAGCTTATGTTGACAAGCGAGCCCACCGTGGCTCCGAGTACGCAACCCATTATCCAGTAGGAATGGTTGAGCAGGGTTATGGCAAAATAAAAGTCCTCTTTCTTTATATCATCGGGGACCTTTGTGGTTGTCAGCAGGGCGTAGGTCTCGTCGGTAAGGCCGAACATAAGATAGAGCTTTCTTATACCGGTGCCCTTGTACTTTGGTATCATCGACAAACCGTAGAAAAAATGGCGGAAGTTTATCAGAAAGGTCAAAAGAACCACCTGCGGAATATCGGCGCCTGCCGCGAGAAACTCCACAGCGAGAAACTGGCCTGTGCCCGCAAAAATAAAAAGTGCCATAAAAAATGCCCAGACGGGGTTGTAACCCGCATCGCTGAGCATTATTCCGAACGCGAATCCAAGAGGTATATATCCGAAGAACACCGGCAGAGAGTATCTTACGGACTTTCTCAGAATGTTTATCAATTTTTTCACTCCGTTTTTATTTCTCGGTTTCCTTTTTCATTCGGGCAGCCTGTCTGCCCTTCTTATAGCGATAGAGGATATTCTCCGCCCATTCGCGGTCTATGCGGATAAAGCCCTTTAGCTTTTTATCCTTGACGGCGAGCTGGTTTACCACGCTTACCGACTTTCCGTATATTTCAAGACGGGCGCTCTGGACATATGGTTTTTTCTCCTTGCCTACAAAGAAGGTAAAGCCCATAGTGTTGTTCTCGCTGTTGTACATAGAGAGGTATCCCTCGGTAACGCTGTTAAGGTTATGCTTTTTGGCAACCGCCTGGGAAATCGCGAGCTTGGTGAGCTCGACGGCCATATCGTCGAGTCCGCTTTCGAAGATAAAGATTTTCTCCTTAAACTTATTGAAATCGGGCACGATACGCTTGTCGATATGCTTTAGCGTCTTGAACTCCTCCTCCAGCGACTTGTCGGCAAGCTGGAAATGCTCTATCCTTGGGATAAGATATATCATAAAACGCTTTTTCATATCATTATAAAGGATAGGATATGTCAGTCGGGCGACGTGGCCGCAGTTGGAGCATTTCCACTTGAAGAGCTCCTCGTTCATAGTCTGCTCACGAAGCTCCCTGTGGTTTGTAACATTTATACTTGTATACAGGAACGCCTCGGTGGTTTCGTTGCATACGGGACATACTATTCGTTTTTTTATGATATTGGAATCAGCCACAATAATCCTTCTTTCGTTATATCTTTACGGTGAATTACATCTTATTTTAACATTTAGTTAAGAAATGAGCAAGTAATTTTCAAAAAAACATTGATTTATTGACAATTTTCTGTAATAATATGTATATAAACTTTTTTAGGGAGATTATGGTGTCCGCTCAGTTTGTTCCCCCGGACAACGAGCTGTGACTGAATCGCCGCTTTGCGCCTTATCCGCCCACGGTAAGGATGTAATTACTTAATGATATATTTTGTGGGCAGAAAGGCTATGGCAATCAATATGGCTATTTATGACACAGTCAGAAACTCAATCACCGTTGCGGTTGATACAGTATCATGCGTAACACAGACTATTATAGAGAAAAACCGCACAAAGGCAAAGATGAACCGTCTTCGCACAGTAATGAAGAACGAGGCGGAGATGATTAACCGCGCGTACATCACACTCGGCAAAAAATACTACGAGAATAAAATCAACAACCGCTCCGACTCCTGCAAAGACGAGGAAGAGCTGTTTAAGATTATCGAAAATTCCAAAGAGCAGATACGCAGAGCAAGAGAACGCTATCGCAGGCTTATTGAGAGCCAGACGGTTGAGGTTATAAGGAAATATGACGCCGGAGACCTGGAGGATATCACCGTAGCCTGCTCAAATGAGGACGAGTACGACGAATCACCGTTTGTCGCCGAAGAATCTGCCGAGCAGGAATCCGCTGAGGTCGAAGAAAACATCGACATTACTCCGAAAGACACCTTTGACGAGGAAGTAGCCGACGGAGACGCGTTTTGATTCGAAACGCGGATTCAGGTCATTTATCGCAAATAATAAATACACCAACAGGCTGCCGAAGTTTTTTCGGCAGCCTGTTTTTGAGTGATTTCCTATAAAGTAAGAAAAGCGTGCCACGGGCACGCCTTTCTTGTATAAGCATTAAATTGGAAAACTAATTATTATTCCTGACCGGGAACCTTAGGGAGTTTGGCGATGCTGGCGGCGATATCCTCATCTGTCGGGATAAAGTCGGTCATTTCGCCGTCGTTGTACTTCTGGTAGGCTACGAGGTCAAAGTAGCCTGTGCCTGTGAGGCCGAATACGATTGTCTTTTCTTCGCCTGTCTCCTTGCACTTGAGCGCTTCGTCGATAGCAGCGCGGATAGCGTGTGAGCTTTCGGGAGCCGGGAGGATACCCTCGATTCTCGCGAACTGCTCGGCAGCCTCAAATACATCAGTCTGTTCTACGGATACAGCCTCCATATAGCCGTCATGATAGAGCTGGCTTAATGTGCTGGACATACCGTGGAATCTGAGTCCGCCGGCGTGGTTGGCTGACGGGATAAAGCTTGAGCCGAGTGTATACATCTTTGCGAGAGGACAAATCATACCTGTGTCGCAGAAGTCATACGCGTATGTACCGCGTGTAAAGCTCGGACAGGACGCGGGCTCTACGGCGATGATTCTGTAGTCCTTTTCGCCTCTGAGCTTTTCGCCCATAAACGGAGCGATAAGTCCGCCGAGGTTTGAGCCGCCGCCGGCGCAGCCGATGATGATGTCGGGCTCAACGCCGTATTTGTCGAGAGCTGCCTTTGTCTCCAGACCGATTACGCTCTGGTGGAGGAGAACCTGGTTGAGTACGGAACCGAGAACATAACGGTATCCCTCGTTTGTGGTAGCGACCTCGACCGCCTCGGAAATTGCGCAGCCGAGTGAGCCTGTTGTGCCGGGATGCTCGGCGAGAATCTTCTTGCCGACCTCTGTGGTCATTGACGGAGACGGAGTTACGTCGGCGCCGTAGGTGCGCATAACCTCGCGGCGGAAGGGCTTTTGCTCGTAGCTTACCTTAACCATATACACCTTGAGGTCAAGTCCGAGATAAGCGCAGGCCATCGAGAGAGCTGTGCCCCACTGGCCGGCTCCTGTCTCGGTAGTTACGCCCTTAAGGCCCTGCTTCTTTGCGTAATAAGCCTGAGCGATAGCCGAGTTGAGCTTATGAGAACCGGAGGTGTTGTTACCTTCGAATTTATAATAAATCTTTGCCGGGGTTCCGAGAGCTTTTTCGAGACAATAAGCTCTTACAAGCGGAGCCGGACGGTACATTTTGTAGAAATCACGGATTTCCTGCGGAATGTCGATAAAAGGTGTCTTGTCGTCGAGCTCCTGCTGAACAAGCTCCTCACAGAAGATTCCGCTCATCTCCTCGGCTGTGAGAGGCTGGCCTGTGCCGGGATTAAGGAGAGGCGCGGGCTTGTTCTTCATATCAGCTCTGAGGTTATACCACTGCTTTGGGATTTCGTTTTCTGACAGATAAATTTTGTACGGGATTGTTTTTTCGTTTTTTGACATGGTAGTCACTCCTTAAAATAATCTTTGCGTTGTAAAAAAATAAAAAATCCTGTCCCAACATAATGAATGCCGGGACAGGAATAATCCTGCGGTGCCACCCTGCTTGACGTGTTTCACGTCCGCTCAACGCGTACTGTCATACGCTGACTTTTGATTACGGAAAGTCCAGTTCCGTCTCGCATACTTTGCCGAAGCATTTGTGCTCGCCCTCGGAAGTCCATTCAATCCTGCTTACTCTGCCGCCATCCCACCATCAGCGGCTCTCTTTGAGAGAATCGGCAAAACCTACTCACTCTTCCTCATCGGTTTAATCGCATTTTACTACACTAAAACGCATTTGTCAAGAGTTTTTTGAAAAAATTTATCATTCTAAAGTAATGAAGCGAATATTTCACAAACTTACTTTACTTTTACATTAACCTTAAACTTAACGCCGTTGACCTTAATTGTAACAATCGTCTTGCCCTTTTTAAAGCCCTTTATGACGATGGTAGTCGCGTTTTTGTTGGAGATTACTCTTGCCACCTTCTGCTTTGAGCTCTTGTACTTATTGGTGACAGCGGCTGCCTTGCCCGAAACCTTGATTTTCAGTGTCTTGCCCTTTTTTATCTTATAGGTCTTAGTCGCCTTAAACGCCTTGTTCTTAATCTTAAGAGCCGGCATATTGCGCACCTTGACGTTGATTGTGATAACGGCTCCGTCGGTGAGCTTGGCGCCGGTTACGGCAGTACCCTTTTTAAGAGCGTAGATTTTGCTGTTCTTGATAAAGGCGGTGTACTTGTCGTTTGTAAAATAGCTGTCGATGTCGAAACCGGACAGCTTTAAGTCCTTGGACTTGCCGGCTTTGAGGGAAATTTCGGCGGGCTTTACGGAAAGATATGTCTTTCTGATATGATTAGCGGCGGCGTACTTAGCAGCCGCGGAATCCTTTGACGCGTAAATCCTGAAATTCTTATGCGCGGTAGGGTCGTTGTATTCTCCGTCAAAGCCAAAGGCGTTTTTGCCGATTGTTTTCAGCGAATCGGGAAGATATACGGCGTTTACAGACGAACATCCCAAGAAAGCGGAATCGTTAATCTGCTCTATTCCGTACGGGATCGCTATGCTCTTGAGCGAATGACAGTTACAGAAAGCGCAGGCTCCGATAGACTTTAGTGTCGTCGGGAAGGTAACGCTTGTCAGGTTTTCGCAGTCGGTAAACGACAGAGCGCCGATGTCGGTAACTCCCTCTTTGATTTCGATAGACTCGATCTCCTCTCTTATCTCGTGCCACTCAAAATCCTTGGGATACTCATAGTCATTCATATGTCCCTTGCCGAATACGGTGAGCTTGCCGTCTTCGGAATTAAACTCCCACGAGCACTGGCCGATTTCGCCCTGATCCTTTACGGCAAATGCCGGGACCGCCGAAAATACAGACGCGGTCATCAATACCGCCAAAAGCATACAGATGACTTTAAAACTGATTGTCTTTTTCATAATTACCTCCGGAATTATCGGGATTATGTGTATCAAAAACACAAAACCCTTATTATCACACTTGATTATATCACAAAGAAACAAAAAAATCTATATGTAATTTAATATTTTTGTTAGTTTACGGAAAAGGAAAAGCCTCCCCGTTTGGAGAGGCTGAAATCAGCTTAGGAATCCGTTAATTATCTGTTCCTCGGCCTCGGCCTCGGTAAGTCCGAGGGTCATCAGCTTTATGAGCTGTTCGCCGGCGATTTTGCCGATAGCCGCCTCGTGAACGAGAGAGGCGTTGACGTTGTTCGCCTCCAGCGCGGGAACCGCGAGGATTTTTCCGTTATCCATAATAATCGAGTCACACTCTGTATGACCCTTGCAGGACGCGTTGCCGACAATCTTCATGTCGAGCTTCTGGTAGCTGTCGTCACGCGCTACGCCTCTGGATACCACGTCGGCGGACGAATCGTCGCCGTTTAGGTTGATTGTATATACGCTGAACGCCTGCTGGTCGTTGTGGGTCATAAGGCGCTCGCGGACTACGAGCTTGGCGCCGGATTTAAGGTCGGCTGTGGTTGTACGGGTGGTATCATCCACGCCTTTTATCTGTACCATTTCCATATCGGCGTAGCTGTCCTCCTCCATATATACCTCTGTAACGGGATTGAGGATACGCTTGCCGTCGCCCGAACCGGAGCCGAAATGCTTTTCGACATATCTTATCTTAGAATTTTTGCCGACGAAGAAGCGATGTACTCCGTCGTGCTCGGAATCGCCGTGACCGCAGTTGTCGATTCCACAGCCGGCGACTATCTCGACGTCGGCGTTCTCGCCGATATAAAAGTCGTTGTAGACAGTTTCCTTTAGTCCGCTTTGCGTCATAACAACGGGGATATGGACGCTCTCGCCCTTTGTACCGGGTTTGATAAAAATATCTATTCCCGAAGCGTTCTCCTTCGGGATGATGTCTATATTATCCGTGGACTGGCGAGCAATCGACTGACTGTCCGATCGGATGTTGTATGCTCCCTGCGGGATATCGCTCATATCGGCTATTTCCTTAAGGAGAAACTTTTGCACTTTACTTAAATCCATTAACAATCATCTCCTGTCACAGTTCCTCTGCACGCCCTTACGGCCGAGGAGGTGCCGATAAGTTCGGGCATAACCTCGTCTTTTGTGCCTATTTTTTCCACCAATCCGCTGTTAAGGACAACAATCTCGTCCGCGATATTAAGGATACGCTCCTGGTGAGAGATTATAAGGATCGAGCGGTCTTTGATTTCTTCTCTCTGCTTCTGGAAAACCTCGATAAGGTTGCTGAAGCTCCACAGGTCGATACCCGCCTCAGGCTCGTCGAACACGGTGAGCAGAGTTTTTCTGGCAAGAACTGTGGCGATTTCGATACGCTTTAGCTCTCCTCCCGAGAGGCTGGAGTTGACCTCACGGTCTATATATTCCCTGGCGCAGAGACCTACCGACGAAAGATAGGCGCAGGCCTCGACAGGGGTCAGCTTTTTGCCGGCGGCAAGGCGGATGAGGTCAAAAACCTTTAGCCCCTTGAATTTTACCGGCTGCTGAAACGCAAATCCGATACCCTTATTGGCGCGCTCGGTGATGGACAGGCCGGTGATATCCT
>CADAEZ010000029.1 GCA_902787145.1 uncultured Ruminococcus sp. | reverse complement strand
TTGCAAATGTATAACTACCAATACTTGTAACGCCTTCGGGGATTGTTATGCTTTCAAGGCTTGTACAACTATTAAATGTATGATTACCAATACTTGTAATTCCATCAAGGATTGTTACGCTTGTCAGACGTGTGTTACCATAAAAAGTGCTATCACCAATACTTGCAACGCTGTATCCGTCAAGGGTTTCGGGTATGGTTATGCTCTCGTCCGACCCGTTGTAATTTGTGATCTCGGCGGTACCGTCCTCTAGCACTTCGTACTCATAGTCTCCGCCCGTTTCCGCGCTGACGTAAACGGGCGTTGTCGCCGCCACGCTAAAGATCAAAAGCAGAGCGAGTAATATGCTGATTGATTTTTTTAGTTTTGTCATATAATCACATCCTGAGAACAAAAAATGTATAAACCCGCTAACGCAAATTTATACATTTATTATATATTTCTGTATATATTATGTCAATATATTTAAGAATTTTTTTGCAGTTTGTGTATGATTTTGTGCATCAGACAAAAACGTAAAAATACCCCTTTGTTAAGGGGTCGAAATTTTAGTGGAGCTTGCGACACCAACGCCTAAGCGTTGATTTCGGGGGATAAGACAGCGAAGCGGTCACGTAGTACAAGGCTTCAAAGGAAACCTCGCTCTATAGGCAAAGTCATCCCCGGAAATTGACACGCAAGCGTGTAACAATTTCCACCCCTTAACAAAGGGGTACTCGTCGCGGCTTTATTAAAAATTTGTTTTCTACAAACAAAAAGCTGCCGCTTCCGCGGCAGCTTATTATTCTATCAGTCCAGTCTCTCGCCGTACATTTTTTCAAAATAGTTCTGGTAGTCTCCGGAGAGGATGTTCTGCCACCACTCCTTGTGAGTGAGGTACCAGTCGATTGTCTGCTTGATTCCGTCCTCAAACTTAGTCTGCGGAAGCCATCCGAGCTCCTCGTGAATCTTAGTCGGGTCAATCGCGTAGCGCATATCGTGACCCGGACGGTCGGTTACATAGGTAATAAGGCTTTCGGGCTTTCCGAGCTGCTTAAGGATAATCTTTACAACGTCGAGGTTACTCTTCTCGTTATGTCCGCCTACGTTATATACCTCGCCTACTTTTCCCTTGCGCATTACAAGGTCAATCGCAGCGCAGTGATCCTCGACATAGAGCCAGTCACGTACATTCTCACCCTTACCGTATACCGGGAGCGGCTCATCGGCCAAAGCACGGCTGATCATAAGGGGAATAAGCTTCTCGGGGAAGTGATAGGGGCCGTAGTTGTTGGAGCAGCGTGTAATAGTCACCGGAAGCTTAAAGGTTCTGTGATAAGCGAGTACAAGCAGGTCGGCGCTTGCCTTTGAGGCCGAATATGGACTGGATGTATGAATCGGGGTTGTCTCGGTAAAGAAGAGGTCGGGTCTGTCGAGCGGCAAATCGCCGTAAACCTCGTCGGTACTTACCTGATGATAACGTGTGATACCGTATTTGCGGCAGGCGTCCATCAGTACCTGTGTGCCCATAATATTAGTCTGAAGGAAAATTTCGGGATTCTCGATTGAGCGGTCAACGTGGCTCTCGGCCGCAAAGTTAACCACGATATCGGGTTTTTCTTCCTCAAAAAGCTTAAACACTGCCTCTCTGTCGGCGATGTCAGCCTTTACAAACTTGAATTTAGGATTCTTCATAGCGTCCTCAAGAGTTTCGAGGTTGCCCGCGTATGTAAGGTTATCGAGACATATAATCTCATCCTCCGGATGATTCTTGAGCTCATAATATACAAAATTTCCGCCGATAAATCCGGCTCCGCCTGTTACAATAATTTTCATTTTTTTCTCCTCGTTTGTATTATTCAAAGGAATTATCCTTCTCAGGATATCTGCGTACTATTATAGTTATTTTAATACACTTAGACGTATTTGTCAATTATTTCTAAAAGAAAAAGCGGACGTTATAAAACGTCCGTTTCTCTTGGAATATGAAATGTGTGTTGATAACTTATTATGCGACTCTCTTGATGTTGTTGTGTGAGTCTACCTTGAAAGTCATAGGAACCTTTACCCATGTCTTTTCGTTTGACTTATACTGAAGTGTGAGCTTTGTTGAGCCCTTGGCTGTTCCTGTGAACTTGAATGTATACTTATGAGTGTCAAAGTCGTATTTGCACTTTACCTTTATATTGTTGTTTGTTGCCTTATATGTCCAGTCATAACCCTGCTTTGCCTTGCCGACTGCCTTAAAGTAGTAAGCCTTTGCGAGCACGTTCATATCTTTTGTCTTTTCGACTACTCCAGCCTTGAGCGCCGCGTTGCCCTGAGCTGTTCCGTCATATCCGGCGGCGTTTGCGTTAGTCGCCATAATGATGCCGAGCGAAGATGTTGCGATTACGATTGCGATTAATGTTGCGATGATTGATCTTGAGATTGTCTTTGTCATTTTGTTTACCTCTCTTGTGTGTATTTGGTTAATTAGTTGATTGATTAACCTGTTGTGACTATAATATATCATATAGATATCTATTTGTCAACCCTTTTTTTATGTTTTTTTAAATTATTTTTTATTTGGCCGTTTATTGACATAAGTTCCCGTTTTATATATCATAGTATTATCATATAAACAAGGTCGTGAAAATATGAAAAAGCTTCTTTGTGCCTTGCTTTCGGTAATTATGGTTTCATCCGTATTATCGGTTGCTACGCTCCCGGCCGCTGCCGCGTCAAAGCCGGTAAAACTGAAGAAAAAATCAACCACACTAAAGACAACTCAAAAATACAAAATCAAACTAAAAAAGAAAAAAGGCGTAAGAATTAAGTCGATTACGTATAAAAGCTCAAACAAAAAAATCGCCGTCGTTAACAAAAAAGGTAAAGTGACAGCTAAAAAAGCCGGAAAGGCATCAATAAAAATCCGCGCGAAATACACCTACAAGGGCAAAAAACACAAGACAAAACTCAGCTTTAAGCTTACGGTAAAAAAGAAAACCGAGAGCTTCTACCAAAGACTCTCGAAGTTTTCGAACAAGCTGTACAATATGACGGTAAACAAAAGCGCCTCCAACTACTCTATGTCGCCGGTTTCGATATATATGGCGCTCGCGATGCTCTACTCAATCGGCGACAAAAACGTAAAATCCGACGTAAAATCCCTCACCGGAATGACCGACACCGACTTTACCAAAACCAAAACACTTTATAATAAGCTTAACAAAGAGCACACCTTCGGCAGCAAGACCGTCGCCCGGCTATTCCTGACTAACTCACTCTGGCTGGATTCGGGCAACACCTTTGACTCGGACGCTGTGAGCCGACTTGGTAAAGAGACCGCCTGTACTCCCGAAAACGTTCCCTTTGCCTCGGACAACAAAACGGCAAACAAAAGAATCCGCGAGTTCATAAAAGAAAAGACAAACGGTCTTATCGACAAGGACTTCGACCTCAGGCCGGATACTCTGCTCGCTCTGATCAACACACTCTATTTTAAGGATATTTGGGATACCGAAACTAACGAGCTAAAAACAGAAACCCGCGGCTTTACTACTCCGAACGGAAAGAAAAACCACGAGTTTATACTCGGCAAATATATTCCGGGCAGAAAGGCCGAAACCTCTGTCAGCGAATACTTCTACGCACAGACAGCCTTCGGATACAAAATAAAATTTATCCTGCCCAAGAACGGACACACTCTTTCGCAGGCTATGTCGGCCGACAACCTAAACAAGGTTAACACAACCAAAAACTTTAAACCAACTGACAAGGACGGCACCGAACACTACACAAGATGTATTTTTCCGCGTTTTAAGCTGGAGAGCGAAACTCCGCTGATGGATGTAATGCTCAAAAACAGAGTCTTGGGTCACGCTTTTTCAAACTTCCTGTCCACGCTGACCACGACTCCGCTGTGCGTATCGGATATGAGGCACAATGTAGTTCTCGATGTTAGCAAGGAGGGAATCGAGGGCGCCGCTGTGACAATCTTCGCGGCAAAGGCAACCGCGATACTGCCTACTCATCCCAAAAAGTACCACGACTTTGTGCTAAACAAAAGCTTCGGCTTTATAATCACCGACCCGTCCGACATAGTCCTCTTTGAGGGTCAGGTAACAAATCCCTAGATAAAAAACACAAATCTTTTTTGCTCTTTAGGAGTAAGTAAATATAAATGACCAATTTAGAAATTATTCTTTGAATTATTATTCAAGTTTTGAGTAATTTACTATAGAATAAACCTACCGGGCTGCCGCTTGGCGACAGCCCGGTATTTCATAAACTAACTCCACATTTAAACCTGACAACAGGCATGGAACGCGCGTGATTTATGGGCGCGCGTTTTCTTTTGTCTTATAAAAGACTCTCTATATTGAAGTCGTCGTCCAGTATAGAATTTGACTGTATAAACTTGTTGTCGGTCTCCTCGGAAACTCTAAGGACGTCCTGCGTCAGCAGGATTTCAGATTTTATCTGTGGTTTTTGGTATTGCTTTTTCATATGTCCTCCTTACTGAGCAACCGCGTTATAGCACGTGCTGCATCCGCCGTAGAAGTCTGTTCCCGCGTAGTCGTTATAGAAGGTTCTGAGCAATCCGTTGACGTCGTAATAGCGGAGATATGCTCTTGCGGCAATATTTTTGCCCTTATTATCGCCCGAAGCGTCATCCTCATAGGTTATGACAAAAGTCGCAAGGCGATATTCGCCGAAGTTTTTATGGTCAGTTTTAATTCTCGAATTACTGCCGTAGCCTCCCTGCGTAGATGTGCAGTCGAGATTGGTTATGTAGTTAAAGTTGTTTTTGTTATCGCCCTTGACGGTAGTGTCGATGCCGTTGACGTTTTCGCCCTTATACTGCAGCTTATAGTTGCTCGGGATAACGCTTTGGAACGCCTCGACAACTTTGCTGACAGTACTCTCGCCGGCGGTAACATAGCCGTACTCAACCTTGTTGCCGTTGACGGTTTTGTCGGAAAGGCTGTCGATATCCGAAAGCAAGTCCTCACTTATCGAGGTAACAAAACGCAGTCCTTCGGGCATAAAATCGCCCTGGTTGTTGTCAAATTTATACGGACGGCGAATCTGAACTCCAAACAGGTCAAATCCCTTGTAAGTGTTCGCGTTATTCGGCAGTATCTTGTCGTCCTCTTCATCCTGATCAACCTCGCCGACAGGAATCCAGTGGGCGTATACATCGGTAACACCTGCCGGAATAGCGCTGTCAAACTCAAAAGCGTTATCGGAGCTGTTGTTGTTATTATTTTCAGTTGTGTACCAGCCCGCGAAAACATAGTCGTCCTCAGCGAACGCGGGGATGTCGTAGAATTCGTGAACCTGATAGTTTGTGAGGTCATAAACTCCGTTTTCGGTAGTATAAGTCTCTCCGCTCTCTGGATTATAAACTCGGAAAAGCTCATCATCCGCGCTGTTCGGATTGTTAACGTGGAATTTTATAGGGGTGGTTCTTCGCACAAGTCGAACTTCTTTGTTGTATTCCAGTGGGATTATAGTTTCCTGATGGGGCGTTTTAGTAGGAGTTTTGTTGACTACTGTTTTTGAAATAATATGTCCAAACTCATCATAATCATAGATAATTCTGTCAGAATCAAAAAGTTCATTATCTGTTATTTCTAAAGTTTCGAAACTGTCCGAATAATCAATTGTTTCCGAATTAGCAGTATAATACTGATAAACAAACTGACCATTCGAGGCATATTGTGTTTGATGTCCCGTACTTGTTATCAAACGCGGATTAGAATAATTACTATTGGGATTTAAATAAATATACGCGTTATATATGTTGGGAAAATATACACTTACCGGTTCACCTGTGTCTAGTTTAGTATAATCATTCCAGTTAGCATCAGAGTATTCAAGTTGATATTTATTTGTGTCGCTGAATCTGCTTAAAACCTCTTGCTTAAAAACATCTGGATTCTCGGCGACACCGGTGGTAAATGTATTTGCTTTAACCTCATATATTTCACCTCTACATGATTCACCTGTATCAACTCTTGAAGAAACGTTGTATTTCTTTCCTTCGTATGTATAGTAATCATCATCTGACGCAACAGTTTTTGACCCTAACTCGCCGTAATCCACATACCAGCTTTCGTGGTCGGATGTAAACACATTTGCCGGGATAAGGGAATCGTTGTTTTCCTTATATCCGTCAGTAAGACGCTCTGTAGAAACTGCCCCGGCGTCTGTATCGGATTTATCATCATCCCAAAGAGTTGGATCGGACAAGCCTATCTGTGAACCTGTTAATTCGCCGACAACCTTTATGGGCTTTTCAAGGCTCAAAACATTGAGGTTGTTTGTCTTTCCGTTATAGGTATTATCTTGAATAACATCAGCGCCTGAAATACGAACCTCCGAATCCGCGTCGTAATATACGCCTGCGCCTCTATCGCCTGAAGTATTATCCTTGATTGTAGTATTATTTATTTTTGTATAGCCCTGTTGCTCCTGACCGGAGTTTGATAAAGCAGCTATTCCGCCGCCGTTTGATGACGCTTCATTGCCGATAATTGTACATCCGTCAATATCGATCTGAGTCCAGTATTTATAGTTCATAACTCCGGCACCGGTCGAAGCGGTATTACAATTAATATTTGCGTTGTGGAGCTGCGTCTTTTGTGTATCTTTTAAGCCTGCGACAAGCACACCGCCGCCCATTTCCGTTGCTGTATTGGAAGATATCTCAACGTTTTTATTCTCGCCGCCATTTATACTGATTCCCGGGTTAGACGGCTCGCCTATAACAAGATTAGGAGCTAATGCCGCGTTGTAAAATGCGTAATAATAACCTGACACAAAAATACCTGCACCACTTTTAGCCTTGTTTTCGCATATTTTACCGCCGTTTATTGTAATTTTACTTCTTGGGTTACCCTGATCCACTACCTTCTTATTTGTTTTGGGATCTATTACGGGATTTCCTGTGTTTGGATCAATTCTATATTCGGTGTCTCCCAACATCATAGCAACACCGCCTCCAAAGTTGGTAGCGCTGCAATTGCTGATAGTGCCGCCGTTCATTTCAAAGGTTGCTCCACCTATAACAAAGACGCCGCCTCCTACGCCCGCATAGCAAACTGATACTTGTGAATCAATATAGTCAGTAGTAGCGTAGCAATTACTGATTACGCCGTCATCCATAATAAACACGCCGCCCGCGTATACAGCAACACCTCCGCCGTAACATACGGAACCGCCTTCGATGCCACAGTTGTCAATAGTACCGCCGTACATATGGAAAGTAGCGCCCTGGACAGTTACGCCTCCGCCTAAGTAGTTATTTCCTTTATGGTCTTTAACGGTAACTTTATCATACATATTACAGATGCCGTTATCCAATACAAAAACAACACCTGGATCCTCAACGTCATTTGCGCTTTTGAGAGTTAAATCCGAGTTACCGTCACCGAGGTTAACGGTCGCGCTGTTTGAAACAGTAACCGCGTTTCCGGTAGAGTTGATTGTATGTCCGTTACCGATAATGGTAACAACAGCGTCGCTGTTAGAAATATCAACAGATACGGGTCCGCTGATATCCTTATTTAAGCTTATGACATACTCTCCGCCGTTATTGTTTATCTGAGCGCACGCGTCCGTCAGTTCCTGAGCTGTATCGACAGTAATAACTGTCGCGGCAGCGTTTACAGAAAACGGAATCGCGGAAACTATAATCAGCACACATAAAAACACAGGAAGAATTTTCCAAAAATATCGCTTCATTTCCTTCTCCTTAAAAAATATTTATCGATACTTAAATTTATTATAACATATACATATATCTATGTCAATATCATTTACTCTGTTGGACAATTTATTGCAATAAATCAGCAAAAAAGTGAACTCATATCAGTATTTAACTAAAACAAGTTCACCTTTGGATTTTCGTTTTTATTTTTCACATATAACCAGAAACCTGTCAAACCCTCCCCTGCCGTTGGACACACAGGTCATAAGAGTCAGAAGCTTTTTACCTCTTTGGATATAAAAATCCCCGGATTGCTTATCGGTAATAGTTTTTGTAGTCTTTACGGTGTAAGTCACGGATTGCCAGTAATTCTTTATTTTCACCTTGTCACCTACACTCATACGGCGCAGGTTGTCAAAGAAAACCCTGCCTCTGTAGCCCGTATGCCCCGCTATACAGCAGTTTGTGTCGTTCATATCGAGCGGCAGAGAGGTGTTGCACATATGCGCGGCGCCGATACTCATAAGGCTGTTGTTGGCGCCGAGGTATATCGGCAGTGCCATTCCGATTGCCGGAGCAGAGATATAACCGAAAACTCCGTTTGTAACGCCGTAGTCCGATAGCTTGAGCGCTGCCTTTGAGTAATCGCTTGTATCAACTGTACCTTGATTGTCGATAAGACTTCTGTTGTATTTTATTGAAGCTTTTCTAAGCGCCCGGACATCCACATTCATCTGCTGTTTTGAGTCCGAAGTCGGACTCTCGGCGGATTTTTTGCTCTTCTTATTAACACTGTCAAAGGCGCGGTCAAATTCCTCTATAATTCCGATTGCCTCGCGCCTGCCGATTTCGACCGAAACAGGCTGATACAACACCAGCGCAAGTCCTGTTATCAGCAAAAGCGAGGCGATGGTAAACAGGATTCTTTTAGGGAGTCTTTTCATGCTTAAAATCCTCCTTGCGCTTTTTACGTCCGCGTCTGACGAGAACAATCACAAGTATTATAACGACGAGCAACACGCTGCCCACAATCGCCGCCATAACAGGCACCGTAAACTTGTAGCCGAAAAAGAATATTCCGTCCTCAAGAACATTAACTGCCCTTACGGAGGATACCGACGGTTTATCAGAAGGATCGGTGTACGGTACGCGCTTTCCGCGTACAAGGAGCCTGTGGGTGTTTATGGTATACGGCGTACAGGTCAAAAGCGTAACGTAGTCCTTGCCGCTTTCGATATACATATCCTTAACCTGCGTAGGTAGGATAACCTTTATCCGGTCAACCTCGTATTTCAGGTCACGGTTGAGAACATGGATAAAAAACTCGTCACCCTTCTTTAAGTCCGGCAGATAATCAAAGAAAGTCTGTCCCGGAAACGCGGAATGAGCGGAAATAACGCTGTGGGTGCTTTTTCCTCCTACCGGAAAAGACGTGTTCTCCAGATGTCCGGCGCCCTTTGCCAGCACCTTCTTATCTGTGCCGTGATAAACGGGGAGATAGACGTCAATTTTGGGAATCTCCACGTAACAGATAAGTCCGTCAGGACGGTGGTTGAGCACCTTTTCGTAGTTTCTGCCGATTTTTGCGTATGCCTTTTCATCAAACGGGTCGGTGAGAATTACGTTATCGGTAAGGCTGAGGTTATACTTATCAGCCGCCTTAAACAGGTCGTTTATCTTATTGTCGGACATAGACTTACTCTCGACAAAATAATCCTCTGCCGAGTTACGCGCGTCTATATTGTTTATCACTGAGCTTACAAGCGGATAGGACAACAGCCCTACGCCAAGCAGGAATACGATTAGAATAAAGATTATCGGAAGCTTACTTTTCATTTGTTTAACCCTTTTTATGAACTCAAAAACAATAGCTGAAAAAGCGGTTGTTTTTCAATTCATAAACGGCGGCCGGCTGAGCCGACCGCCATAGTCAGAAATTATTTAGAACTTCTCTTTCTCATTAATACAACGAACATTGCGCCCGATACAAGGATGAGTCCGAGACCTGTGAGTGTGATTGCGAGTGTGCCCGCGTCACCGGTTGTAGGAAGCTTTACAGGTGTATTGTAGGCGTTAGCTGTGTATACAAAATCTGTATCATTTTCCTGGAGCTCTATCCATGAATTGTTGAGGTTATAATTTGCCGGAGCCGCTGTCTCCTTAGCGTAGTATGTACCCTTCTTGAGGTAAACAAGCTGTGTACCGCCCTCAGTTGTATAGAAAGCAACGTTACCGTCAGCGTCAGATTTACCATAACCGATAACTGTAGTCTTGTCGCTCTTATAAAGCTTAAACTCCGCGTCCTTAAGAGGAGTTGTGCCACCGGCAATGTACTTCTTAAGCGAAGGCTTGTAGGTCTGAACTTCTACGTCGTCACCGTTTACTGTCGACTCCTGGTCGGACTTGTTCTTGAAATAGAGATCGTCGTGGTTCTTGTAAACAGTTTTGTTAACAGCTGTATTGGAGAGCTTTGTTGTGAACTTTACAACAACCTGGTTGTGATCATAGAATGTGTCGGAGTTAAGAGTTGTCGAACCGATAGCGATTGCAAATGTATAACCGGTTGGCTTGGTCGGTGTGTACTCTGTGATAGCTGTACCGTCCTCATACTCAACGCTGTTGATAGTGAGGTCAGCCGCTGCGGAAGAGAGTCCGGCGTCCATAAGGTCGCGGATTTCATAATTTGCGAGTTTGTTAGTCTTTGAGCCTGTGATCTTAGCCCAGAGCTTAAACTGTACCGAATCGTCGGCAAGATTACCTGTGGTTGTCTTTGTTACTTCTTGTCCACCCTCTATAATCTTCTTGTGAACATAAGCTTCGCCCTCTGTTACCTTACCCTCTGCTTTGATGTCGAGAGTAACATCGGCGTTATCAATAACTACAACCGAGTTGCCGGCTGTGTCATTTGTAGAGCTGCGAGATGTAAACTTAACATAGTAGATACCGGGCTCAAGACCTTCGAAGTCCTTCTGCTGTACAGTAGCTGTTGTAGTTAATGTACCGCTCTCAGGATAGCCGAGAGTAGTCTGGTTTTCGAGTGCCGCGAAGAGGTTAGCTGTGCTTTTTTCAGCCGCGTTAACCTGGGTTTTTACGGCCTCAGGCGCATTATTGTCTGTGATTGTGTAATTGCCTGTTGTCGCGTCAACCGTAGCGACCTGATAAACCTTTACGGTGTAGTTTGGGTAACCAACCTTAACTGTGAGCTTGTGAGTCGCAGCGTTTACCGCAAACGGAATCATTGAGAGGATAAAGAGTACGGCTAAAATGATTGCCGCTGTCTTTTTGGTAGTTTTCATTTTATTATCTCCTTTGTCTTATTTTATGCTCTTAAATGAGCTAATTTCTTTCTTTTGGGGCGTTTGATAAAATAATACATCATCGCGCTGACGCCCGAAAGCATGATGAATAACAAACCTGTTCTGACGATTGCGGCCATTCCCTCACCGGCTGTTGTGGGAGTTCTGAGGTGACCGTTGACGTAGCTGAACTCCTTTGTAAGGTTAGTGGAGTCGTTGAAGCAGAAGAATTTTACAACCCTGTTAATACGATAGTTCGCGTTGCCCGTAGAGGACTCAATAAGCGCGTAATACTGATAAGCGGGATTAGCCGCGTTATAAGTATTGTTCTCGTAAATCGGAAGTCCGTCTAAAGAAAGCTTACCGTTTCCGCCGGTGCTTGAAGATCCTACCTCGGTGCCGTTCGACACAACCGTAGCATACGACGAGTCCGCGTCAGCCAAAGCCTGTGTAACCTTGTACACCTTAAAGGTTACGCCCTGCATCTTGCCGCCGGCCTGATTGCTCTTGTCAACAAGGACTGAGCCTGTCTTGATAACATTGTTAAAGGTCGGAGGGGTCGATGCCGAAGCCGTCGAGCTGTAGGCGGTCGCAGCGACAAGGTTGCTGCCGTTCTTGGTAACTGTAACGGTTACTGTATACGCCGCGCTGTCATAGGTAATAAATCCGTTTGTACCCTGCGTTTCCTTTATGGTATAGGTATGAGTACCTATGTCCGTATAGTTAATAGCGTCGAAGGATACTTCCTTGGTCGAACCGCTTACGGTTTTGCTCTGGATCAGGTTTGTACCGCTGTACAAATCAAATTTGAATGCGTCGTCCGAGAAGTTTACGTCATTACCCTTATCATCCTTAAAGGATTTTTTAGCCTTGATAGTAGCTGATGTACTGTTAGGTCCTTTTTCGGTGTTGGTAAAATCTACGCTCGCGCCGCTTGTGGACATTGTTCCGCTTGATTCCGAAGAGGTGTTGGTGTAGTTATCGGGGACATCCTCGGTAACCCTGTACTTAGCGTTTACCGGAATACCTGTGATTGTAACGGTTCTGCCATTCTTAAGGGTTATCGTTGAGCCTGTGCCGGTGTTGCCATCGGAATCGGTATAGCTTAGATTATACTTTTGATATCCGCCGCCGTCGCCGAGGTCAACTTCCACCTCCGCGCTGAAAGTAGCGTTGTTCAGGCTTGAGGTCGAGGTGATATCGTTGCCGTGATAGTCCTTGACCGTCTTGGTAATCTCCAGCGGAGCGCTTCTGACTCTATTGGTAAAGCTGTACTGCAACTCCGCGTAATCCTCCGGATCCGCTCCGGTAGTAGTATCCTTGAGCGGATAGGCGGTGGATGTCAGTCCGCTTCCCGATCCGAGGGTTGTACCGTTGTTAACAACATCCTTAACCTTCCAAGTTGTGGAATAACTCAGCTTGTTGTTCGCGTTATACGCCTCTTTAACATAGACGTTTCGACCGTTTTTGAATTGGTTTACAAAGTCGGCCGACTGCTTGTCCTTCAGCGGGAACACGCCTGTCGAGGCGTTCGTATTCAAATTGGTGATACCGCTTGACGAATCCGTAAACGCGTAAGGGGTGTTGAGCATAGCCGCGTTGTTCTCGTACGAAGTAAAGTTGAAGCTCTCTGCTTTTACAAGATTCTTAAAGCGTGTAGAATTCCTTATAGCGCTGTTTACGCCGCTTGTGTTGACGGTTTTGTCAACAATTACGTCATTTTCGGGAAGAGTCATCGAGAATGACATCTGACAGTTACTCTCAAACATACCTCTCTCCATATAGAAAATGGACATCGTGTAGGTCTGGGAATAATCGATTTCAAAGTCGGTCTCCGTCCTGCCCGAACCATAGACATTATCAGCAACCGCGGTGCAGGTAGCCTTTGTACCCGTCTGAGCTTTCGGCAGGAAGCTGATGGTTCCCGTCGCTTTTTTATGGTTACCGCCGAGGTCGAGTACCAGCTTTGAGTTGCCCTCCCTGTCGGTGATATAAACCCACAGGTCGTCGTCACCTGAATAGGAAAATTTTACTTCCTTTCCGTCGTCGTCACGTCCGCCGTTCGGTACACGGAACTTCATATCCATTCTGATACCGAAACCGTAGTCGAGCGCTTCGTTTCCGGGACTAGCCTTACCTGCGTCGGTAGGTCTGCTGTCCCATCTTTGCGCTGTCAAGCCGGTAGATATACCCGCGTCTCCCGGAGCTTCATTCCACGGATTCACACCAAAAGTATTGGAAAGCCAGAAAGCGCATTTTGAACCTGTTAATGTCACATTGCCGGTTTGCTGTCCCGCATTGTTGTGGAAGACACAGTATTTAGCTCCTACGGGTGTCTTAACGCGCAGATTATTACCGCCGCCCGAATATGTTCCCATACTATATCCCGGCCATGACGTTCCGACAGGTCCGCTGTCGTTGAAGAAATAACAGTATGTATTACCCCAGCCTGTATTGTCTTTTGAGAGATATACATATTTATCTCCGCCGGCGATGTAATACGCTCCGAAGCCGAGGTCGGTATTGTCCGCGGTCTGATTTCCCTCGCCTCTGTAACCGTTATTCAGTACAAATCCGGTCGCAGCGTCGGGGATTTTGACTCTGCGGTTGTTTCCACCCTCAAGATATGCCTCCATCTTAGTTCCGGGGAAGGCAGGTCCCACATCTCCGCTTGAGTTGTAGAAATAGCAGTATATATTACCCCAGCTTGTATTGTCCTTACTCGCGTAGAGGTAACGGGTGTTTGTAGCTGTGGTTCTGTTATCGCCGTTATTCTTACGGTTGTTAAACGGAAAAATACCGTAGTATTTCTGCGAATTATACGGCGCGCTGATTTCGTCATAATTGCTGTTCGGATCCATAAAATACTTTAGTCCGTCCTCAACGCCGTTCGCTGTACCGGTGCCGTAGTTAACCTTTATCGGCTTTACCACGTCGTTAGGAGCCGAACTACCCGTCGACTGCCAGGTAAAGTAGACGTTATCCTTAGCGTTGTTCGAGTCAAAGCTGTAGTAGGTGGTTTTGCCGCCCGTACTTTTAGTCGTTCTGAACGGGAATAAGCTGTCTACGGTCTTTACTGCGCCCGTAAGCGCGGATGCGTTAAAGTATGGAGCAGGAGTAGAACTCGTCGCCATAAGCTGTTTGTTGACAAGCGAATCCTGCATAAGCTTCTGATAGCTCTGGTGGAGGTTGCTAAGTCCGTTAGAGTTATTCGCCGCATAGTTAAAGCGCTTTACCTTAGGGGTGATATAGTTGTTAAAAATATTGTTCTTCGTCATTCCCGAAACATAAGCAGCGCCGTTATGGGTGCTTGTATCATATGAGCCCGAAGTATTACAATAGTTACCGAAATACAGCGGCTTTGACCAGTTGGAATCGTTTGCCGCTATTCCGCTGATTATGGAGTTGAGCGAGCTGAACGGATACCAGTCGTCCGAAGAGCCGTTAAAGCCCGTACCCGACTGATCCGCGTTTAGCCAGCCGCGGGTCATCTCGGTATCGCTTAGATAATCAAAGTAGGTGGCGTTTGTCCAGTAGATATCGTCTCTTGTGTTGCCGATTGTGCTTACGGAGTAATCGGTAGCCGCGCCGGTAAGGTTCTTTTTGACATTAGCAGCCTTGACGCTTTGCTTCTGTACCGAAAGTCCCGCAAAAACAGTGCAAACTATCATCATCACTAACACAAGCGAGCTTACTCTGACAAAAAAGCCTGTGCCCTTTGCCGCGTGATTAAGTTTCTTAACCATTAAACTTTATTTCCTTTCCGCAGGAGCGTGCACCACCTGCATATTTTTAATTCCGAATTAATTCGGATACAGTCTGCACGTGACCGATAGTGTGTCACAGACACACTTGTACCAGCATAAGTATACTATTATAATTCTTAAATGTCAATTTTATTTACTAGTTTGTAAAAATTTAGTAAAGTATTTGTTTTTTACATTATTTCCGAAAGCAGTTTGTGGGCAAACTAGCCAAAAACCGTGTAAAACACAACGCAGGAGCTGTCCATTTAGCACAGCTCCTGTTTAAAGAATTGTTATTAATCTTGCTAAACAAAAGCGTGCGGAGAACATAAATCTTTTTTGCTCTATATAATCCGGATTAGATGTTGTTAATCTTAAGTTCCTTGCCTGAATAATTATACAGCTTTTTGAGTAATTCCCGATAGGGCAAAAATAGGGGCGCCGCATCGCGACACCCCTTGATTCACTATATATTTTTAGAAAAGTCCGCCGCCGTTGTTTACAGCGAGGAAGGCTGTAGCGAATACGAGAGACACAATCGTCATCAGCTTGATAAGAATGTTGATTGACGGACCTGATGTATCCTTAAACGGATCGCCCACGGTATCGCCGACTACAGCCGCCTTGTGAGCGTCCGAGCCCTTGCCGTCCGCGGAGGTCTCTATGTATTTCTTCGCGTTATCCCACGCGCCGCCGGAGTTCGCCATAAATATCGCGAGCATAACTCCGGTAACTAGCGCTCCGGCGAGTAATCCGCCGAGTGACTCAACGCCGAGCACAAATCCTACTACCAGCGGAGCGATAACCGCCATTACGCCGGGCAGAATCATTTCTCTGAGCGCCGCCTTTGTCGAAATCGAAACACACTTGGAGTAATCCGGCTCCTCGGTACCTTTTAGTATACCGGGCTTTTCGCGGAACTGACGCCTAACCTCGTCAATCATCTTGTTAGCCGCCCTGCCGACGCTGTTCATCGTAAATGCCGAGAACAGGAACGGAAGCATTCCGCCGATAAACAGACCGACTACAACCTTTGGGTCGAGTATGGACATACCACCGTTCGCGATACCCGAAACCTGAGCGAATGAGGCAAACAGCGCAAGTGCCGTAAGTGCTGCGGAACCTATTGCGAATCCCTTTCCGATAGCAGCGGTAGTATTGCCGACGCTGTCGAGCTTGTCGGTAATCTCGCGAACCTGCGGATCGAGCTCACTCATCTCGGCAACTCCGCCCGCGTTATCCGCGATTGGGCCGTAAGCGTCAACCGCGATTGTCATACCTGTAGTCGAGAGCATTCCAACCGCCGCAAGAGCGATTCCGTAAAGTCCGGCGCCATCCTGCGCCATAACGAAATACGAAACAAGAATTCCGACAACTATAAAGATAACAGGGATAGCCGTCGACTTCATTCCGACGCCGATTCCTGTAATAATATTCGTAGCCGAGCCGGTGCGAGAACTCTCAGCGATACTCTTGACCGAACGGTACTTGTCCGAGGTGTAAATCTCGGTCAGCTTACCGATAGCCGTACCTACCACAAGTCCGGCGAGCACACACCAGAACGGATTCATACTCTTGAACATAAACCAGCTCAGAGTTCCGCCGCCGATAATAACAAGCGCGGTAGCTACATATTCGCCGATGTTAAGCGCTCTCTGCGGATCCGAACCGTCCTTGCCGCGTACGAAGAATACCGCGATAACCGCGCCGAGAATACCAATCGCGCATAATAGAAGCGGAAAGATTGCCGCGTTAAACGCAGTCGTCATATTCCCTGCTGCAAAAGAAGCGAACGCGAGCGTTATCGCCGACACAATCGAGCCGACATAACTCTCAAACAAATCAGCGCCCATTCCGGCAACATCGCCGACATTATCGCCTACGTTATCAGCGATAGTCGCGGGGTTACGGGGGTCATCCTCCGGGATACCCGCCTCGACCTTACCGACCAGATCAGCTCCGACATCCGCTGCCTTGGTATAAATACCGCCGCCTACACGAGCGAAAAGCGCGATTGAGCTTGCGCCGAGGCTGAATCCTGTAAAGATATTCAGCACCTCTCTGTTATCCGCCAGATTAAAGATATTATTGATAATCAAAAAGATGATTCCGAGGCCTACAACTCCGAGTCCTACAACCGAAAGTCCCATAACCGCTCCGCCGCGGAAGGCGATTTTTAGCGCCTTATTCATTCCGCTCTCGCGAGCCGCGTTAGCTGTGCGAACATTCGCCATAGTCGCGACCGTCATTCCGAAGTAACCGGCTAAGGTTGAGAACATCGCTCCGAGCACAAAGCAACCGGCTGTACCCCAGTCGATAACAAAACCAATTACCAAAAACAGCAACGCCGCAAAGACTACGAGAATCTTATATTCCGAGAACAAAAACGCCCTCGCGCCTTTAGCGATAGCGCCGGAGATTTTCTTCATCTTCTCGGTACCCGAATCCTGTTTGCGAATAAAAAGCGCAAAATAGACCGCAAACGCAAGCGCCAAAACACCTGCCGCAACAGGAATCGCTAACGTCAAATTGGACATATTATTCCTCCTCACATAGGGAAATATCAAATATTATTTTTCTTATAGTGAATATTATACCATATCCTGCCATAAAGGTCAATACACAAAGGCCGACTCAGAAAAATCAAGCCGACCTGTGGTTAAAGCCTAAAACGAAGTAATAATCCCCGCCACACGCATCTGAATCAAAGTCGCGTCACGGACAGTAACTTTACCGTCACCGCTGACGTCAGCCGCGTCTTTTACCGCCAGACTTTCTATCGCGGCAATTCCGGCAACATGCTTCTGCACAGCCGTAGCGTCGCTAATATTCAGCTTACCGTCATTATTTGCGTCGCCAAACAATATTGAGACAATATTTTGCACATTGTTTTTTTGACAGTACTCTTCCGCCGCCGAATCCTTGATAACATTTATGCTTATGGAATTACTGTACATCATTGGTTCAAAAGCTTCCTCGCCGATTGAGGTTACACTCTTGGGAATAAAAATTTCATCTATTGAACGAGAATTATAAAAAGCTCTCCTGCCAATCTTTTTTAATGACGTCGGCAGTTTCACATCTTTTAACACTTTACATTCCGAAAAACTACCTTCCGACAAATCGGTAACTGTTTCCGGAAAATCTACACTTTCAACAGCTGTATTATAAAACGCATATTCTTTTATTTTTTTCAAATTAGGAG
>CADAEZ010000028.1 GCA_902787145.1 uncultured Ruminococcus sp. | reverse complement strand
GCGGCAAGACCCTGGGCGTTACCATTCTGAGCCGAGAAAAGCCGATAGTCGCTTGCCTCGTTATCGGTCACGCTCATATATCTCGTATAATTTCCGATGCTTGTACCTGCGCCGTTAAGGATTTCGCCGTATACAAAGGCGTTCTTGGCGCCGGAGAGTACTGTCGGCCAGAAATCCGAGCCGCCGTTTTCTCCGGGAAGCTCGATATGCTTTGCCGCGTCGAAACGGAATCCGTCAACACCGCAGCTTACACAGTCGGAAAGCAGACTCTTAAACTTATTCTGGATAGTTCCGTGACCCGTGTTAAGGTCAGGCAGACCGATGGCTCCGTGCGTCACCTTGTAGCGGTTGTTGTCATCATCAGCGCTCATCTGATCGTTATGCCAGTACTCGTCTCGCCTGAGATCGCCGTCGACCTGTGTACTTACGTTGCCGAGACCGTTGCAGTATTTTCCCTGGTCGGCAAGGTGGTTGGCTACGATATCGACAACTACCTTTAATCCGTATTTGTCGGCTTCGGAGCACAGGGCTTTGAGCTCGCTTTTAGTACCCAGCCAGGAGTTTCCGTCGGAAATACGAATACCGAGCGGCTGGTAGAGTTTCCACCACTGACCTCCCTGATCACGCCAGCTTGAGCTGTAATCCTTAGGAGGCTGTACGGGCGAAGTCTGTACGGCCGTATAGCCCGCGTCCTTGATTGCCTTAAGATTAGCCTTAATAGAATTGTAAGACCAGTCAAAGCAATGCAGAATATTGGAGCCCTGAATGGTCTTTTGCGGTTCAGTGCTGCCGGCAGCCGTAGTCACCCTATCCGTCTGTGCCGCTAAAGCCGAATAGCTTCCGACGGCAAAGGCAGATATAATCAGACTAAGAACCAAAAGCGCACTGATGATCCTTTTGTTCAAATTTCTCACTCCTAAATCTTGCGGTTATCACACCGCTACAGGTAATCATCCTGTATATTTTATCAGTCAAAGTCCAGCCGCATTACGCGGCTGAACAGACTTAATAAGCAATATTATTTAATCTTTATCTTAACTGTTTTGTTGACAGACGCGGACAAATATTCCGAGTTGCCCTTTACTGTAACAGACAGTTTAAGCTTATATGTACCCTTCTTATACTTACCCTTTTTAAAGGTGATTTTGCCGTTCTTTGAGACCTTAATCTTTTTATAGAGCTTTTTGCTGGTACCCTTCTTGACCTTGGCGATCTTAACCTCACCCTTGGCGTTTGTAACGGTTACGAGCTTAGCTGTAGCCTTTTTCTTTTTGAGAGCTTTAGCCTTTAGTTTCTTTGACTTAACTGCCTTTATTACTGCCGGATTATTCTTAAGAGCTGTCTTTTTGGCCGGAGCGACAGTTTTGCTGCCGTCATCGGTCTTAGCTGTTGCGGGTGAAGTTGTTGTCGGAGCAACTGTTGTTGACTCTGTAGGCTCCGCAGTTGTGGTATCTGTAGCGGTCTGAGTCTCCGTTACAGGTTCAGTAGTTTCTGTTGCTGTAACAGTTTCGGTTTCTGTCTCTGTAACAGGCTCTGTCGTCTCCGTTACAGGCTCTGTGGTATCTTCGGGAATTTCAGGAGAATAGTATCCGTCGGAATCATAGATAGCCGCCATTTTGCCGGGTTCGAGCTTACCGGTGAGTATACCTCCCTTGGATACGAACTTGGTATCATCCAGGTGGTTGGTGTATGTGCCCTCAGGCAACGCTGTTTCAACCGAAATCTCCATATCTGCTGACGGAGAGTTGTTGATAAACGCTACACCCTTTGAGCCGCGGTTAATCTGTATAAAAGCTTTGTTCCTGGCGAGGTTATACATCTCGGTAGTCTCGCCTTTCATCAGATTGTGGAACTTGTTGAACTCAACTACATCCTTGCTGAAATAGTTTCCGTCGCCGTCTTCACCTATTTTATTATCGCCCCAGACTACACTGTTTGTACGCGACATAGAGAAAGTCGAAGTGCTGCCCTTGGGACGGCTGAAGAACAATGAGGTTGTGTCGCCTCTGGCCGTGATGATAGCCCATCCGCGGTTAATCTGCTCCTGAGTGATCCAATAAGAGGATTTACCCGGATCGATAGCGCCGCCGTTAGCGTATGTATCGTGGGATTCCACCCATGTTACGAGACGGTCGTCCGTAACGGATTCGGAACCAGGATTTTTAAGTCCGTTAATACCTACGGCAACCGCGCCGGATACTCTGCCGGATATGTCATCGAGGTATTTTCTGATTGTATAGCCGTAGGACGAGGCCGTTACGTGCATAATCTTTGCGTAATCGGCAAAGCGCGTAGCCTTTTGCTGGTTAGAGTTTGCGCCCTGCAGCACCTCACCGTACTGGAACTCGGATCCGTTGTCCAGTACTGTCGGCCAGAATTCGCTCGCGTATTCCGGATCGTCGTCGGGGAGCTCGATATGCTTGGCTGTATCATAGCGGAAGCCGTCGGCTCCGTCGGCAACTGCGGTTTTAAGGCAGTTCAGGATAATCTGCTGATACTTTGGATTCTGGGTATTTGCATCCCACAGTCCGTCGTACCACTGAGTAACGCTTTTGCGGGAATCGCGATCATTTGAGCCGTCGTAGTTGTGATGGAGTCCGCCTTCGATAAACATCAGCGCGTTAGAGATTTCGCTCTTATTAGACTCAGAGGTGGTATGGTTGGCAACAACGTCGACGATTACCTTTACGCCGTATTTATGCGCTTCCTCACACATAGCCTTGAACTCTTCCTCTGTGCCGAGCTGGTAGTTACCGATAGTATAGTTGATCGGCTGATACTGGTAGTACCATTTTCCGTCGCCATAGAGCTGCATTCCGCCGTCGTCACCCTCGAAAACCGCGTTAATCGGCGAGGTCTGGACAGCGCTGTATCCTGCTTCGGCAATCTGAGGGATGTTCTTCTTGATGTTGTTAAAATTCCAGCACCAGCAATGCAGAATTAGTCCGCCCTCGATAGTATCCTCCTGTGCGAATGCGGCGGTAGACATAACGGCAAAAATACCGAGTATCATAAGAGCCGACAATGCTGCGGCAAGCGCGCGTTTGGTAAAAGCTTTCATAGATTATCATTCCTTTCATACAAGAAATCCACTCGAAAAAATATGACGGTTTTGAGTAAATTTCTATAGATTTAAAATATGATTAGTTATATGTATAACTAATGATGCTGACTGTCGAGGTAGTTTTGCAGGATTATCGTAGCGGCTACGGAGTCGACGATATTCTTGCGTTTTTTACCTCTGGTGTTAGTGGCGTTGAGGTAGTTATTAGCTGTGATTGTAGTACCGCGCTCGTCCTGCATACGTACAGTGAGCTTGGTTTTTTCCTTAAGCTTTGAGGCAAAATCCCTCGCGTTTTTAGCTGAGTCGCCCTCTGTACCGTCCATATTCTTGGGCAATCCTACTACAATCAGCTCCGCTTGTCTGGCCAAAGCCACATTGCTTACTTTATCAATAAGTATATCGGGGTCCTTTTCGGTTATTTGAGCCAAAGGTGTGGCGAGCATTTCGTTTTTATCGCAAATTGCGAGTCCGGTGCGCGCCTTGCCTAAATCCACAGATAAAATTATCATTTCTATTCCCTGCTGTACAAAAAATTGTGAAATAATCTACTCTTTTAATTGTACCAAATATATAACAATTTATCAATGTAAATAATAGATAATAAATTACTTATTTTTTATACTAAATCAACAATTGATATCACCAAGGTATTACGGTACCCGTAATATCCGAGATGTTTTTTATACCGTTTTCGTCCATAAACTTCGAGATACCCTCGTTAATTTTAACCGGCGCGTAGGGGTCGTTAAATAGGACTGTGCCAATCTGGAGCGCGGACGCTCCGGCCATAAGCATCTCGACGGCATCCTGCCATTTTGACACTCCGCCCATACCGACTATCGGGATCTTGACGGCGTTGTATACCTGCCATATCATCCTGACAGCTACCGGAAAGACCGCCGCTCCGCTCAGCCCGCCTGTATTGTTTCGGATTATCGGGCGCTTAGAGTTTATGTCGATACGCATACCGGTAAGGGTGTTTATCATCGAGATAACGTCCGCGCCGTTATACTCGGCGGACTTTGCTATTTCTGCAATATCGGTTACGTTGGGACTGAGCTTTACCATAAGAGGCTTTTTACAGTGACGCTTTACTGCGTCGGTAATCGCTCCTACCGATTCGCAGGATGTGCCGAACTGAACTCCGCCGCTTTTTACGTTGGGACAGCTAATATTCAGTTCGACAAAATCAACATCCGAATCGGACAGCTTTTCCGCCATAGCGCAATAATCCTCCTGGGTATTACCGGCGATATTGGCTATGATACGGGTATTCTGTTCCTTTAACCACGGGAGGTCTTTTTCGATAAAATGGTCAACTCCGGGATTCTGCAAGCCCACGGCGTTGAGGATCCCGCCCTCAGTCTCGGCTATTCTCGGAGGAGGATTGCCCTCCCTGGGCTTAAGTGTTATACCCTTGCATGAGATTCCTCCCAATACTGACAGCGGATAAAACTCCGCGAACTCCCTGCCGAATCCAAATGTGCCGGACGCGGCGATAAGCGGATTGCCGAATTCAACTCCGCAGATTTTTACGGATAAATCACTCATCAAAGAACACCTCCTCAGCGTCATAAACGGGACCGTGACGGCATACCTGAGACATAAACTCCTCGCCGTCCTTCGGCTTAGTCTTGCAGGCGCATACGAGACAGGCTCCGATTCCGCAGCCCATTCTCTCCTCCAGCGAAACCTGGCATCTTACCTTTCCGCGGCAAATATCCGCGATTGCCCTGAGCATAGGTATGGGACCGCAGGCGCATACCTCGTCGATTTCACCGAGCTTTTCTTTCAGGACATCTGTCACAAAGCCGTGGATACCGTCCGATCCGTCGTCGGTAGTCAGCACCGTCTCTGCCCCGGCGGCTTTAAAATCATCCTGTAAGATAACAAGATCTTTTGTGCGGAATCCGGTGATAACAAGAGGATTGTCGCATTGTTTGGCCGTAAACAGCATCGGAGGAACTCCGATTCCGCCGCCTATAAGACAATATTTTTTGTCCTTTTGAATATCGAAGCCGTGACCCAGAGGAGCGAGGATTTCGACCTCCTCGCCGGGCTTCATCTTTGACATAATCTCTGTGCCCTCGCCCTTGACCTGGAATACAAGTCTGAGGGAATTATCATCCGCGTCACAAATCGAGATAGGACGCCTCAGCGTCTTGCCCTCAACTTTAACATTGGCGAACTGGCCGCAGCGGGCAAGTCCGGGCAGGTTGTCGTTTTCAACCACCCAGCTATAGATACCGTCGGCAATACGGTCGTTTTTTTTCAGCTTAAAAAGCTGTGAATCATACTTCATATTTTCCTCCTGTCAGCTAATTACTGATTGTATTTTAAACGTACCGACATAACGCGCAGACTGTCTTTTCTGGTAACAGTGACGCTTGTAGAGAGAACCTCGCGTCCGAGTATAGAATTAGCCTCGCGGATATAATCGGCAAAGCTGTATATTTCGTCGGAGAAAAGCTGGTTATACACGGTGTTGAAGTCGAGCTCGGACGGATCGACATAGATATGGAAGTAGCTCTCCCCTCTTTCAGCCGTTTTAGCAAGATCGCGCGATACAGAGTTTTTCTCGATATCGGACATAACCGTTCCCTTGTAAACATAATAATTATATCTCAACGAATCGCACTTAGGAATAATAAGGTTACACGACTTTACTGTGCCGTCGCTTTCAAAAAGCTCGTCGTCGTTATACTCAGTCATCATCGGAACGATCGAATGGGTTTTCGTCAGTTGTTTAGTCGTAACGTTAAAGTAGTCGTACATACTTATGTCGTTTATATCGTCCCATGTGACGTCGGTATGATACCAGTCGCCGCCGAGCTTTACGGCGTTCCAGATATGACCGGTGTCGGTGTCGGAGCCGTCAATAGTAATCGAACGGATCCCCACATAGGACAACAATAGTTGAAAAGCCGCGGTATAGCCCATACATACGGCGTTCTGATTGACAAGACATCCGTAGATTGTATATGGGTCTTTATCCTTGGCGTTATCGGCCTTTTTATCGTATTTACAGTTTTTTACGATATAATCGTGGATGTACAGCTCGCGCTCAAAGGCGTTCATATTCTTATCTACGCCTCTGAGAATGCTGTTTACTACTGAATTAAGCTGTCCCAGACGCTTTTTGTACTCAGCCTTTTTCATAGTAAAATACAGGCTGAGGCTGACGCTGTCATCATATATCGAAAACGAGTACGGCTCGTCAAGCCAGAAAACCTGCGGATTGTCGAGATTAAAAGCAAAAAACACCTTGGCAATCTGACGTTTTGTGATTTTGCAGTTTTCGACGGTTACTTTTTCGGAGGCGAAATTCACCTTGCCGTCTGATATATGCTTTTCATCAGTAAACGCAGTGATATTACGCTTTAGCGCCTTGTACAGCCGCTTCATATCAACGGTATCCAGCGTATTGTAGCCTGAGTTCAGCTTTACGTGCTTAAAATATTTTAATTCTTTTATGGAATTTTCTTTGCTGTTTTTATCAACCTTAATCGAATTCTTGAGGTTGGTGTTTACTGTATCCTTAACCTTGCTTTCTGTTACGGTAAAATATGTTGTACAGGAGGAAAACAAAATCGAAATCATCAGTAAAAAAGGAATTATAATTCTTATACGCAATTATTTCACCTGTAATCTATTGGTAATGTAGCGGCGGCGTTGAGGTCAAGCCCGGCGATGTTGCCGCTCAGATACTCGTAATAGCCCTGTGAACCGACCATAGCGGCGTTATCGGTGCATACGCTTTTGTCCGGCTTATAAAAGGTATAGCCGCGCTTTTTACTTTCTTCCTCAAGCGTTTTCCTCAGCAGACTGTTTGCCGAGACTCCGCCGGCTACGACAAGCTTGTCGACCTTATAATCCTCGGCGGCCTTCATAAAATTGCCGACCAAAAGGTCAACCACAGCGAATCTGAACGAAGCGCAGATATCCTCCCTTGGGATTTCCTCATTTTTCTGTTTCATATTATGTATGAGATTTATAACCGCTGTTTTAAGCCCCGAAAAGCTAAAGTCATAGGGAGCGTCACGCACAACGGGTCGCGGAAATTTGAAGGCTTCGGGATCACCGAGCTCGGCTATCCTGTCCATTTCTATTCCGCCCGGGTAGGACATACCCATAGTTCGGGCAGCCTTGTCAAATGCCTCGCCGGCGGCGTCATCGCGGGTTTTGCCGATGACCTTCATCTTTGTGTAGTCCTCGACCATAACAATATGGCTGTGACCTCCGCTGACAACAAGACATAAAAACGGCGGTTTTAGTTCTTTATGAGAAATATAATTGGAAGCTATATGACTTCTGAGGTGGTGAGTAGGCACAAGCGGCTTGCCCGTGGCAAGGGAAAGTCCCTTTGCAAAATTAACTCCCACAAGCAGCGCGCCGATAAGCCCCGGAGCGTGGGTAACGGCAATAGCGTCTATGTCGTCCATAGTTACGCCTGCCTCGCAGAGAGTTTTATTGACCACCGGTACAATTGCCTCGGCGTGACGGCGCGAGGCGATTTCGGGCACAACTCCGCCGTACAGCTTATGTTCCTCGACCTGTGAGGCAATCACAGAGGACAATACCTCACGGCCGTCCTCGACAACCGCGGCGGCGGTCTCGTCACAGGAGCTTTCTATTGATAATATCTTCATATTTTCATTCCTTAAAAAATATAGTTAACAGCAGGGCGTTCTCGTCGGGATTGCGGTAATAGTTTTTCCTTTCGCCCACTCTTTCGAATCCGAGCTTTTGATACAAAGCGACTGCCGCTGTATTGGACGGTCTGACCTCAAGCGTTACAAAAGCCAAGTCGCCAAAGCCGGTTATTACATATCGCACCAGCGCCTCTCCTATACCCTTTCGTCTGTATTCAGGCAGGACGGCGACGTTGAGTATATAGCCCTCGTCGGCAGCTATACTCAACCCGATATAACCCGCGATTCTCCCCTCCGACTCACATACAAAAAAATGATTGCAGTCAAGGCAAAAGGAGTCCTCTATACTTTTCTCGCTCCACGGAGTCGAAAAGCATACCCTCTCGATATCGGCTATTATGGGAATTTCGGATTCTTTAAGCTCTCTTATCATATCTCTTTGAGAGAAGCCTGAACCGCGTCGTAAATCTCGTCACGACAGCGGCGGTAGGTGTCGATATCTCCGCCGAAGGGATCGGATATACCGCCTGTCTCGGCTCCGAGGAGCCACACCTTGTACGGATTCGCGCCGAGAGCGATAAGAGCGTGCTTGTGATACGGAGTCATAACAAAGATAATGTCGTAATCCGACAGAGTAAGCTCTGTAACCGACTTTGTGCGGTAACGAGATATATCCACGCCGATTTCCCGGCAGACCTCAATCGCGTTATCGGACACAGGCTGACCCTTTGCGGCCTGAATACCGGCGCTCTCGGCCTCAACGCCGAGCATATTGTCGTAGGAAATCTTCTCGAGGATTCCCTGCGCCATAGGGCTGCGGCAGGTATTGCCTGTACATACAAATAGAATCTTTTTCATATATATAACCTCCCTTTTATCCTTTAGCCTCATACCAGGTCTCGCCCACTGACGCCTCGGCCACGAGCGGCACCTTAAGCTTTACGGCTTTTTCCATTTCTTTCTGCAGGAGCATAGCCACCCTCAGCGATTCGCCGACAGGAGCCTCAACGATAAGCTCGTCGTGTACCTGAAGAATAAGCCTGGACTCAAGTCCCTCGTCCTTAATACGCTTGTCGACGTTTACCATCGCGATTTTGATAATATCGGCGGCAGTTCCCTGAATCGGCATATTCCTCGCCACTCTCTCGCCGAAGGCGCGGGTATTAAAATTCCCCTGGGTAAGCTCCGGAAGATACCTCCTCCTGCCGAACATCGTAACGGCGTAGCCCTTGTCACGAGCGCTTTCAACTACATTTTTCATATAGTTGTCTATTCCGCTGTAGTGAGCCAGATAGCTTTTTATATAATTGCCGGCTTCACGGGTAGAAACCTTGATATCCTTGCCGAGCGAAAACGCTCCGATTCCGTATACGATACCGAAGTTGACCGCCTTGGCGCGCGAACGCATCTCCGGCGTTACCATATCGAGCGGCATATTGAACACCTGTGAAGCGGTGATAGCGTGGATGTCATCGTTATTCTTAAACGCGCGTATCATATTCTCGTCATCCGACAAATGCGCCAGCACCCTGAGCTCAATCTGGCTGTAGTCGGCGTCGATCAGCACACAGCCGTCCTTTGCCTTAAAAAATCTCCTCAGCTCACGACCAAGCTCGGTACGTACCGGGATATTCTGCAAATTCGGCTCTGTCGAGCTGATCCGGCCGGTACGGGTCTCGGTCTGGTTAAAGCTTGAATGTATCCTGCCGTCATCCGCGACAACCTTCAAAAGTCCGTCGCAGTAAGTCGACTTGAGCTTTGCCAGTCCGCGGTAGCTGAGTACCATATCAACAACAGGATAGCTATACCTCAGGCTTTCAAGCACATCGGCGCTGGTAGAATATCCGCTTTTAGTCTTTTTCTTAGCCGGAAGCCCCATTTTTTCGAACAAAGCGACTCCGAGCTGTTTCGGCGAATTAATGTTGAATTCATATCCGACCTGATCGTAAATCTCCTGTTCAAGGTTATTAATCTGTCCCGACAGGCTGTCGCCAAAGTCCCTGATTCCGTCGCTGTCGACTGAGAATCCGATATTCTCCATACGTGCCAGGACGTTGGCAAGCGGAATCTCTATATCCTCCAAAAGCCCGGTCATTCCCTTTTCATCTACATCCGAGAGCAGTTTTTCTCCAAGCTTCGGCATAAGGTACACACCTTTATATAATTCTTTATCAAAATTATCAATTTCAGGTAAAACGAGCTCATACGACAGGCAAAGCTTCTCAAGATCATACGACGAAGCCGACGGCTGCAAAAGATAGGCAGCGAGCAAAAAGTCGCTTACAAGCCCTTTTACCTCAAAGCCGTTTTTGTCGGCGTAAGCGAACACAGGCTTGCTGTCGAAAGTATATTTCTTTATTTTTTCGTCGCAGAGCAGTTTTTTGATACTCTCCGCGTCATCTATAACAACTACCTTTTTGTCAGCGGCGACGGCTATCGAAAGCTTACCGTCCCCGAATTCGGGATAGAAATATAATTCTTTTACAGAAATATTATCCGCGGTCTCAACAGTGATTACTTCCCTTTCGACCTCGGTGTTATCCTCAGTCTTATCGGATGTAAGGTCAAATTTTTCAATCAGCTTAAACAACTCCAGCTTCGCCATAAGCCTGACAGCGGCGTCGGGATCCTTTACCTCGATTTTATAGCTGTCGGGGTCTGTATCTATCGGAATGTCACGCTTTATCTCGCCTAGCATACGGCTCATATAGGCGTTATCCCTGGAATCTCTGAGCTTCTTGCGCATACCCTCCCTGATATCGAGGTTATCCAGATTCTCATATATATTGTCGAGGTCGTTGTATTTTGTAATCAGCTCGGTTGCGCCCTTGGGACCGATTCCGGCGACGCCGGGAATACAGTCGGAGCTGTCGCCCTGAATCGCCTTGATGTCAATGAGTTGGGCGGGAGTAACCGAGTAATCCTCCATAACCTTTTCGGGAGTATAGAAGATATTCGCCTTGTTTGTGGCTAGGTCGACAGTCGTACTGTCGGACACAAGCTGCAGCGAATCCCTGTCGCCGGTCGCTAAGTAACAGGTATCACCTCTGTCCTCGCAGGCCTTCGACAAAGTTCCAAGAATGTCGTCAGCCTCATAGCCCTCACAGGTGACGAGTGTATAACCGAGCAGAGTCAGCAGCTCCTTAAGCGGTTCAAGCTGCGCGGCCAGGTCGTCGGGCATACCCTTTCGATTCGCCTTATAGCCGTCATACGCCTTGTGTCGAAAGGTCGGAGCCTTAAGGTCAAACGCAATCGCCGCGCGGTCGGGCTTTGTATCTGATTTTATCTTTTCAAGCATAGTCAGAAAACCGTATATCGCGTTGGTAGGCTGACCGCTCTTTGTGCTGAGCGGACGAATTCCGTAAAACGCGCGGTTAAGTATGCTGTTGCCGTCAACTACTAAAAACGTCATATCTTATACATCACTTCCAAAACCTTGTCGCGTCTGAGGTAAACCCTCGGCACGCGCTTCGAGACTGTGCACACAACCTCATAGTTGATGGTATCTGCACAAGCGGCCAGATCATCCGCGGTACGCTCGCCGTATTCGCCGGAGCCAAAAACTACAACCTCGTCGCCGATTTTTACGTCGTCTATATCCGTAACGTCAATCATAGTCTGATCCATACAAATCCTGCCGACAATATCGGCTCTCCTGCCGTTGACAATCATATATCCGTCTTTCGCGTACGAGCGGATAAAGCCGTCGGCATATCCCACCGGGACAGTAGCGATTCTCATATCTTTTTCAGCGGTAAAAGTCCTTCCGTACGAGACTGTCGCGCCCTTACTGAGCGGTTTTATATGGGCAATAACGGTTTTCATCGTCATACAGGGCTTAATCTCCAGCCTGCCGCTCAGCTCCGGCGAAGGAGCCAAACCGTAGAGGATAATTCCTGCTCTTACCATATTGCAGTATGTACGCGGATAGTCCTCTATCGCACCGGAATTTGAACAATGAACAATATCAAATGTAATGTTATTTTCTTTTAAAGAATTAACAGTATAGGTAAAATTATAAAACTGCTTTTCGGTAAACTCCCTGCCGTCCTCGGCGCAATCCGATACACAGAAGTGAGTAAAAATACCCTCAGGAACTAATCCGGGCAGCGAGCAGGCCGTTTTTATTTCTTCTATAGAATTATTATCTCTCGGAAACTCCTGACACATAAATCCTATCCGGCTCATACCTGTGTCGAGCTTGATGTGGATTTTTACCTCCACTCCGTCTTTTTCGCACTGACGGCTGAGTTTTTCGGCATATTCCGCCGAGTAAACCGCCTGGGAAATACCAAGCTCGCTGAGCTCCTTAGCGTTTTTGAACGGAGTATAGCCGAGTATCAGAATCGGAGTTTTAATCCCGCCGTCCCTGAGCTCCTTAGCCTCGTCAAGATTGCTTACGGCGAAGAAATCCGCTCCGAGCTTTTCATACAGTTCGGCCAGAGCCAACGCGCCGTGGCCGTATCCGTCCGCCTTAATAACACAGCAGACCTTCGCGTCCCCGACCCTTTCCTTAATAGTAAGATAGTTTTCGCGCGCGTTATCCAGCGAAATCTCTGTCCAGGTTCTCTTTACGATATCCATAGTACACCTTCACATTACATAGTTAGTTATATTATAATATAAATGTATACATTATTGATACTATCAAAGAAATATAAATAAAATAGTATTTTTTATTTAGCGCTAAAAATCGCTAAACCACTTGCAAAAAACAATTCAATGTGATAAAATACAAAAGTGTTTTTATATTTTTATACATATTATATAAAAATTCCAAATATTATTTACGGAGGGACATTATGACATCATCAAACATCATAATTCTTTGCGCTTTTGCTTTCTATATGCTAGTGATGATTGGCATCGGAGCGTTTTACTCACGAGGCACAAAGAATAACGAGGACTACTTCCTCGGCGGACGCGGACTCGGCGCGTGGACAGCCGCAATCTCGGCAGAAGCCAGCGATATGAGCGGATGGCTGCTTATGGGACTTCCAGGCGCTTTCTATCTCACAGGCTCAGGCGATATCTGGATTGCTATCGGACTTCTTATCGGTACTATTCTCAACTGGATTTTTGTATCAAAAAGACTCAGAAGATACACAATCAAGGCCGGCAACAGCCTTACTATCCCAAGCTTCTTCGAGAACAGATTCCGCGACAAGGGTGCTCTTAAGATAGTATCAGCTATTATCATCGCCTTATTCTTCGCTGTATACACAGCCTCGGCGTTCTCCAGCGGAGCCAAGCTCTTCGCTACACTTTTCGGCAACGACGACAACTACTCACAGATTTACATAGTAGGTCTTATCATAGCCGCTGTTGTTATACTTTTATACACACTCCTCGGCGGATTCAAGGCTGTATGTACAACAGACCTTATCCAGGGTATGCTTATGCTTGTAGCTATCCTCAGCGTTCCTATTATCGCCTACGCTATCATTTCGGGCAACGGCGGATTTGACGCGAACCTCGCTAAAAACGGAGGTATCACCGACGTCGCTTCCTTTGTAAACCCAATGACTGTCGGCGGCGAGCCTATCTCCTGGACAGGTATTGTATCCGGTCTCGCGTGGGGTCTCGGCTACTTCGGTATGCCTCATATCCTCGTGCGCTTTATGGCTGTTAAGAGTGAAAGAGAAATCAAAAAGTCAGGCACAATCGCCATCATCTGGGTTACACTCGCGTTTATCGCTTCTTTCTTCATCGGTATTCTCGGACGCGCTTTCCTTACTCCGCAGCTCAACGACACAACAAGCGAAACTGTATTAATCAGAATGATTCAGCAGATTTTCTCTGTAAACGGAATACTGATCTTCATCGGCGGTATCTTCCTGTGCGGAATCCTCGCCGCTATTATGAGTACAGCTGACAGCCAGCTCCTCGTTACAGCCTCGGCTATCTCTGAGGATATGTACAAGGGTGTAATCAATAAAAAAGCAAGTGAAAAGAACTCATTGTTAATCGGCAGAATCGCGGTTGCCGTAATCGCCGTTATCGCGTTCATCATTGCCATAGACCCGAACTCAAGCATTATGGGACTAGTATCCGACGCATGGGCAGGCTTCGGAGCCGCCTTCGGCCCGGTAGTATTACTCGCGCTGTTCTGGAAGCGTTCCAACTCAGCCGGCGCTCTCGCGGGTATGATAAGCGGAGCTCTCACGGTTATCATCTGGGACTACATTCCGTTTATGGGCGGCGCTACAATCGGCGCGACAACAGGTCTCTACTCTCTCGCGGTTGGATTCCCGGTAGCCTTTGTTATGATGCTCGTAGTATCACTTATTACAAAGAATCCCTCGGACGAGATTGTTTCCGAGTTTGAATCTGTTAAAAACTACAGCGAATAATTCACAAACCGATTACAAAAGCGTGCTTTGGCACGCTTTTGTTTCTTTAAGAGAACAATAAACCCCTAATTCGTGAAAATGACATAAATTGACAATGAATAACCAAATTTTTTTACATATTCCCTATTGATTTATTGAAATAAAAATATTATAATGTTAAAGGTTATAAAACCGAAAAATTTAAAAAGGAGGAAATTCCAATGAGAATTTTCAAAAAGCGTATTGCTGTACTGCTTGCAGCTCTCATGCTTATCTCGGTATTCTCAGTTGTAGCTTTCGCTGACGGAAGCACAGGTGATCTTGTAGCAGTTTCTACTGATGATCAGGCAACACCCGGTGAGGCTACTCCTGGTGAATCAACACCTGAGGAGACAACAGCTCCTGAGCAGGAAACTACAGAGCCTGAGTCAACAGAGCCTGCTGAGACAGTATGGACTGTTGCCGGTGACATTCCTAACCTCGGTGACAGCTGGCAGCCAGCTAACAACGCTATGACAAAGGGTGAGGACGGTCTCTTCACACTTTACTTCGAGAACGTTGCAGCCGGTGAGTACAACTTCAAGGTTACAAACGGTACTTGGGATGAAGCCTATGGTAAGGGCAGCGACAACTTCTACGTTCGTCTTACAGCTGACAGTGATCTCACAATCACATTCAACGCTGAGACCAAGGAAATCAAAGTTGCCGGTGAAAACGTAACTACAAAGGCTCCAAAAGTAGAGATTAAGCCCGGATACTTCTTCGCAGGCGATAACGCTCTCTCAGGCGCTGAGGAAGCTTGGTCAACAAAGGCTAACGATGACTTAAGACTTAAGTTAGCTGATGACGGCAAGTACTACATCGACTTTGAGAACGTTGCAGCCGGAACTTATGAGTTCAAGGTAATCTACCTCGACAAGTTCGGTAAGGTATTCTGGCATCCGGCAGGCATGGGCAACAACTCAACTGCTGAGGTTGCTACAGACGGTTCACTCGTAAGAATCTGCTACGATCCAATCGTTGGACCTGAGGATGTTATGGACGAGGGCGCTCCTGAGGCAGCCGTAGCTACAGTATACGCTGATCCTTCAGAGGCTCCTGAGCTCAACTATGTATCTGATGAGCCTGAGGATACAACAGTTCCTGAGCCAACAGAGACAGCTACTGAGACAGAGACTGCTACTGAGACTGAGACTGCTACTGAGACAGAGACTGCTACATCTACTGATCCTACAAGCAGCACAACAGTAGAGCCTACAGAGGCTACAACAGTTGCTCCTACAACAACAGTTGCTCCTACAACAACAGTTGCTCCTACAAACAACAAGACAGTAGCTCCTGCTAAGAAGGCTACTCTTAAGAAGAACCCTGCCAAGATCAAGCTCGTTAAGAAGACAATCAAGGTTAAGGCTTCTAAGCTTAAGAAGAAGGCTAAGACAGTTAAGGCTATTTCTGTTAAGAAGGCTAAGGGTAAGGTAACTTACAAGGTAGCTAAGAAGGATAAGAAGAAGGTTCTTAAGCTCGTTAAGAAGACCGGTAAGATTAAGATCAAGAAGGGCGCCAAGAAGGGCACTTACAAGATTTCCGTAAAGGTTACAGTTAAGGGCACAAAGACTTACAAGGGCACCAAGAAGACTCTTAAGGTTAAAGTTAAGGTTAAATAATTAGCTTATGCTTTCGGAAAGCGTACACTTCGGTGTACGCTTTCTTTTTTTACTCCGGCCGAACGGCAAGCCTTGCCTCTCTCCTATCTTCGGATTCATTTGTTTAGCCACCAACATAACCATAAACAATTCGGGATTTAAAAACACCTCTGTAACTATCATATTACAATTCTTTAAGAAACTTTTAACCCTAAAATCACCCGAAAAATATTCGTTTTTGTCTTATAATTCCAAAGAAAAATATAAACCGTTTTTTATGCTCGTATTGCACAAAAATTTTTTTGAATTTTTGGCAGTTTTACTATTGACGAAATCCAAATATTCCGCTATAATGTGTTGGCAATCTGGGACATACCACAAGATATTGTGTTTTTGTTCTTATAAAAGAATTAACGTTTACAACACTGTAATTTGGGAGGAAAAGATGATTAAGAAGATTAGAAAACGTGACGGACGTTTAGCAAACTTTGATATGGACAAAATTACGCAGGCTATCTACAAGGCAGCTCAGGCTATCGGAGGTACAGACTACGAGACAGCCGAACAGCTCGCGGTACAGGTCTGTGATATTCTCGAAAAAACCGGAGACACAGAGCCTACTGTAGAAACCGTACAGGACACTGTAGAAAAAGTCCTCATCGAAAACGGACACGCCAGAACCGCCAAGGAGTACATCCTCTATCGCGCAGACCGCACAAGAGTCCGCGATATGAACACAAAGCTGATGAAGATCTACGAGGATCTTACCTTCAAGGCCGCCAAGGACAACGACGTTAAGCGTGAGAACGCCAACATCGACGGCGACACGGCTATGGGCACAATGCTCAAGTACGGCTCCGAGGGCGCCAAGCAGTTCTATCATATGTACATCCTCAACCCCAAGCACAGCAAGGCTCACCTTGACGGCGACATCCACATTCACGACCTTGACTTCCTTACACTCACAACCACCTGCTGTCAGATTGACCTCCTGAAGCTTTTCAAGGGCGGATTCTCCACAGGCCACGGCTATCTCAGAGAGCCTAACGACATCCAGTCCTACTCCGCTCTCGCATGCATCGCGATTCAGTCCAACCAGAATGATCAGCACGGCGGACAGAGCGTACCTAACTTTGACTACTCAATGGCTCCGGGCGTTGCCAAGACATACAGAAAGCGTTATCGTCAGAACCTCGAGAGAGCCGTAGAGCTCCTTACCGAGGAGGATAACGCGGAACAGATATCCAAAGACATTTGCGACAAAGCCGAGGAAATTTCAGGCGGACAGCCCAAGCTCGAGGCTCATGATGAAGAATACAAGAAGGCAGAGTTTGACCTTCTCAGCGAAAAATTCGGCGATAAAATAGCCGGCAAAATCCAGAGATTCTCATTCAAACACGCTGAGTCCGAGACCGAGAGAGCTACCTTCCAGGCTATGGAAGCTCTTATACACAACCTCAACACCATGCACAGCCGCGCTGGCGCCCAGATTCCTTTCTCATCGCTCAACTACGGCACAGACACCTCTCCGGAGGGTCGTATGGTAATGAGAAACATCCTCAAGGCTACTGACAGAGGCCTCGGCAACGGCGAGACTCCTATCTTCCCGATTCAGATATTTAAGGTAAAAGAGGGTATCAACTACAACCCCGGCGATCCTAACTACGATATTTACAAGCAGACTATGGCTGTATCGGCAAAGCGTCTCTTCCCCAACTACTCATTCCTCGACGCTCCGTACAACCTCCAGTATTATAAAGAGGGACATCCCGAGACAGAAGTCGCCTATATGGGCTGCCGCACACGTGTAATCGGCAACATCTACGATCCCGACCGCGAGCAGACTTACGGCAGAGGCAACCTCAGCTTTACATCAATCAACCTCCCCCGCCTCGCGATTCTCTCCAACAAGAACGTAGACTTCTTCTTCGAGCAGCTCGACAGAATGTGCGAGCTGTGTATCGAACAGCTACTTGAGCGTTTCGAAATCCAGTGCTCCAAGCTCGTGCGCAACTACCCATTCCTTATGGGTCAGGGCGTATGGATTGACTCCGAAAAGCTCGGACCGAATGACTCTGTACGCGACGTACTAAAGCACGGCTCGCTCACAGTCGGCTTTATCGGACTCGCCGAGTGCCTCAAGGCTCTCGTAGGAGCTCACCACGGCGAAAGCGAGACATCCCAGAAGCTCGGTCTCGAAATCATCGGCTATATGCGCAAGAAGATGAACGAAGCTACACAGAGATATCAGCTCAACTTTGCGCTTATCGGCACACCGGCAGAGGGTCTTTCCGGCAGATTCGTAAGGATCGACCGCGAGCGCTTTGGCAAAATCGAGGGCGTTACAGACAGAGACTACTACACTAACTCCTTCCACGTACCTGTTTATTACAACATCTCTGCATTCGAGAAGATCAAGATAGAGGCTCCGTACCACAACCTCACCAACGGTGGACATATCTCCTATATCGAGCTCGACGGCGATCCGTCACAGAACCTCGACGCCTTCGAGGCAGTTATCCGCCAGATGAAGGAAAGCGGCGTCGGCTACGGCTCAATCAACCATCCGGTAGACCGCGACCCTGTATGCGGACATACAGGTATTATCGGCGATTACTGTCCTGTATGCGGACGT
>CADAEZ010000027.1 GCA_902787145.1 uncultured Ruminococcus sp. | reverse complement strand
GCGCAAAAATCCCCGACGGAGCCACAAAAGTAATCTTTACTATCGGCAACGATGGAGGAAAAACCGCCGATCTTGATATACCCGGACCCGGAAAGATTTTTGACAACGGTAACTGGAGCGATTATAAATAACTAAAAAAACAAGCATCCCTCTCCGATAAGCGCGGAGGGATGCTTTTTGCTCTATAGTAAATTATTCAAAACTTGAATAATAATTCATAAATTGTATTCTTTGCGTAGGTTTGCCTCAAACAGAGATTTATTGTCATAAAAATCATATAAAGATTTATAATCAATACTTGAAAACTACACGAAAAAAACGTATAATAAAAGCATAATTATATAAACTTTTACAAGGGGGCTACGATATGCCGAACAATCAGGGTAAAAGAATTAATATGATTCCGATTGCGGTGATTGGCAGTGTTATTGTAGCTGCTATTCTTATCTTAGGCACGATATGGATGGGGCAATCCGCAAAACAGGATACCGAGAACGCTGTGCATTCCGTTAGCCTACTTTATATGGATGAGCTCGCGGGAAGGCGCGAGCAGGTTGTTGCCTCAAATCTGAAAAAGAAAACTAACGACATCAGGACTGCTGTAGGTCTGATGACTGACGAAGACCTCAGCGATAAGAAGCATTTGCAGGCGTATCAGGCGAAGATGAAAGTTATATATAATCTTGAAAAATTCGCCTTTGTTGATACCAACGGACTCATTTATACTTCAAAGGGAACTCAAACTAATATAGGCGACTATCAGATTGATTATAAAACAATCACAAAACCCGAAATATCCATATTCAACTTGGAGAGCACTGGCAAAAAGGTAGTTATCGCCATACCAATAAACGATATCGGATTTGAGGGGCAGAAGCTGTCCGTCTGTTTTATGGAAATTGATATGGAAGAAATGCTTGAGGGCGTTTCGATGAAACCCGATAAGAACAAGGCGACCTTCTGCAATATCTATACAAAAGAAGGTATACCTCTGACCAATTCGGTTCTTGGCGGTCTAGCTGTAGAGGATAATCTGCTTGAAGCAATGCGGCACGCAGGTTTTGAAAAAAACTATTCCTACGGAGCCATGTATAAAGATTTCAAGGGATGTAAGAGCGGAGTAGTTTCTTTTAATTATAACGGCATACAGGAGACGTTGAGTTATGTTCCCATTGCCGGAACAGACTGGCTTTTGACCTATCTGATCAGAGAGAGTGTTATCACAGATAAGATCAGCGCCGTATCCGAAAGTATTGTCACCAGAAGCCTTATACAGTCCGGTCTGACGGCTGTTGTGCTGATTGTTATATTTGTATTCGTCCTTTTCCAGACGCGTAAAAACGCGAAGCTGACGCTTGAAAAAGAATCAATCGACGTAGAAAACCGCGTTAAGCAGGAGGAGATGGAGCAAAAGCTGGTATTGCAGAAAAAACTGCTTGACGAAGAAATGCAGCGTACGCAGCAGATGAAAATGATTACCGCGCTGTCATCCGATTATCGTAGTGTGTATTATATTGAGCTCGACAGCGACGAGGGTGTGTGCTATCAGCCTCATTCGGATATAGACGACGGCTTTAAGACCGGCGAGCGTTTTAAATATCTGGAATCCGTTACCCGATACGCGCGGCAGTATGTAGCCGAAAATTACATAGAAGATTTTTTGCGCTTCATACAACCCGATTCCATTCGCGAAGGGCTGAAAACCAACCGCGTTATTTCCTACCGTTATACGGTTTTGCGTCACGGAAAGGAATCATATGAAATGGTACGCTTCGCCGGTGTACGACATCCGGAGGACAGGGACGATAATATCGTACACGCGGTCGGCGCCTGCTTTACCGATGTTGATGAAGAAACACGGCGAGCTATAGATCAAAATGACGCGCTCGAAAATGCTTTGAAGGCTGCCGAGCAGGCTAACAAGGCTAAAACCGCATTCCTCTCCAATATGAGCCACGAGATTCGAACACCGATGAACGCGATCATAGGTCTGGATAATATCGCGCTGAACGATCCCGATATTTCTCCAAAGACACGCGAATATCTTATAAAGATCGGAGATTCTGCCGAGCATCTTCTCCAGTTAATCAATGATATCCTGGATATGTCGCGTATAGAATCGGGCAGGATGCTGCTGAAGAACGAGGAGTTCTCATTTTCTAAGCTCCTTGAATACGTCAATTCTGTTTTCAGCGGCCAGTGTGCCGAGAAGGGTCTGGATTATCAATGCCATATTGCCGGGCATATCGACCATCGTTATATCGGCGACAGTATGAAGTTGCGCCAGGTGTTGATCAATATTCTCGGCAATGCCGTCAAGTTCACCCCGGCTGGCGGCAGCGTATATATGAACGTAGAGCGTACAGCGCAGTTTGAGGGAAAAACTACTCTGCGCTTCACGATAAAGGATACGGGAATAGGTATCAGCAAAGGATTTTTGCCGTATATCTTCGATACCTTTACTCAGGAGGAGAACTCCTCGACCAATCAATATGGTTCCTCAGGTCTCGGACTTTCTATCACCAAGAATATTGTAGAGATGATGAACGGCAACATCCAGGTTGACAGCGAAAAGGGAAAAGGTACTGTATTCACAGTGACAGTTACTCTCCTTGATGCCGGGGAACAGACCGCCATAGATATTGAGGATGAGATTAATCCGCAGGAGATGACAGTGCTGATTGTAGATGATGATCCTGTTGCCTGCGAGCACGCCGGACTGGTGCTGGAGAAGGTAGGCATAGCGTCAGAGACCGCGGCTTCCGGAAATGAAGCGGTCGAGATGGTCAAGCTTCGTCATGCTCGACGCGCTCCCTATAATCTGATTCTTGTCGACTGGAAAATGCCGGATCTGGACGGATTGGAAACAACCAGACAAATACGTTCGATTATTGGCAACGAAAGCGCTATCATTATGCTTACCGCTTATAAATGGGACGACGTGCTCGACGAGGCAGTACAGGCCGGAGTCGACAGCTTTCTCTCAAAGCCGCTGTTCGCCGCTAATGTATTGGAAGAGTTCAAAAACGCCGTAATGCGAAAGGGTATACTGATTGATAAAGATATTGATAACGTTACCCTCGACGGCAGAAAAATACTTCTTGCCGAGGACGTGGATATAAACGCGGAGATTATTATTATGACCTTGCAGATGGAGGGTATCGAAGCTGAGCGCGCCTCCAACGGAAAGATCGCCGTGGATATGTTCCTATCCCACAACGAGGGATATTACGACGCTGTGCTGATGGATATGCGTATGCCCGAAATGGACGGTTTGGAGGCGACAAGGATGATTCGCAGGTCTGACCGCCCTGACGCTGAGACAATACCGATTATCGCGCTGACAGCGAATGCCTTTGATGAGGATGTCCAGCGCAGTTTGCAGGCAGGACTCAACGCCCATCTTACCAAACCCGTCAAGCCGGAAGAACTGTTTAAAACACTGCGTGAATTTATCCGCTGATTTATTAACAAATACCCTTATGATTGAAGGAGAATGTAAATATGCTGACAATAGAAAATCTTAAAATGTACGGCGCCGACGTAGACGACGGACTGCAAAGATGTATGAACAACAAGGACTTTTATCTGCGCCTCGTCAATATGGCGTTGCAGGACGGGTCTTTTGTCGATCTCGGAAACGCGCTGAATCAAAAGCAGTACGATGCTGCCTTTGACCACGCTCATAAGCTCAAGGGAGTTCTGGCTAATTTGTCATTAACACCGATTCTGGAGCCTGTATCTGAGCTCACCGAGTTGTTACGTCATAAAACCGATGGTGACTATGACGGACTATACACACGTATGATGGAAGAATACGAAAAACTGAAAGCTCTCTGAGACGATACCGCCTGACAGCTCAGCTGATGAATCGTATGATATAGTTGAATGTTTATTAAATAACGCCGCTTCGGTTAATGTACCGAAACGGCGTTACTGTTTTTGTAAGAGAAGATATCTATTGACGCGTCATTTTTAAATTCTCATCAAATAAAATCGGTGGTGGAGATGGGGAGTTAGTTGAAATAATTGGTTTCGAATCATCTCGTCTGATAAGGCGTGTGCATAGTTAAAAGTACATCAGCGCAACGGCCTAAAAACAGTCCACCGGACTGTTTTTTATACGGCCTTTCAATTCTCCCCATCATTTTTTACAATAATTAACAGCACCCTAAAAGGGTGCTGTTAATTATTATTGGTGGAGATGGGGAGAATTGAACTCCCGTCCGAAAATCTCTAGCCAAGGCTTTCTACGAGTGTAGTTATTGGATTGTAATTCCCTCGGATATACGCCCAATAACAGGCTTATACCCTCGGTAGCCTCTTATGTGTGACCGAAGCCGAGGCGTTCTCCGGTTCACATTTACCGCTTAATCGATGCCCAAATCAGAGCCGCGGTGCTCTCTGAGAGGACAAGCAGCTATAATTAAGCTGCTGCTCTAACTGTTCTAGTGTCAGTTGTTTTAAAGTTTGCGGCTTTTATAGCGGTTCCGCGCCGCTACTCGCTTACCAAGGTTCAAAACCCCCGTCGAAACCTTTACATCCCCGTATATCAATCGGAAAGCTTATCTGAATCTCTCTTTAAGCTCCCGTTCGATTGTACGTTTAGCTGATTTCTTCGCCATATCCTCACGTTTGTCATACAGCTTTTTACCCTTACAAAGTCCGATTTCAAGCTTGATTCGATTGTTCTTAAAATACACGCTAAGCGGTATAATCGAGTAACCCTGCTGCTGTTCCTGACCGAAGAGCTTCATAATCTCTTTCTTGTGCATAAGCAGCTTTCTGACTCTGAGTGGATCCTTGCACCATTGCGCGCCTTGTTCATATACCGAAATATGCATTCCGTTTACGAAGATTTCGCCTTTAACAATCGAGCACCAGCTGTCCTTCAGGTTGACTCTGCCGGCTCGGATAGACTTTACCTCGGATCCCTTTAGCTCGATGCCGGCCTCGAATTTTTCTATGATAAAATAGTCGTGAAAGGCTTTTTTGTTTTTCGCGATGATTTTTACAGATTCGCTCATTATAGTTCATTCCTGCCTTCCAGCGCCCGCGCGAGCGTAACTTGATCGGCGTATTCTAGGTCTCCGCCTACAGGGATTCCGTACGCGAGGCGCGTTACCTTTACGCCCATTGGCTTTAACAGCCTCGACAGATACATCGCCGTCGCGTCACCCTCGACAGTCGGGTTAGTTGCCATTATTACCTCGCTTACTTCGCACGATAACCTTGCGAGCAACTCCTTGATTTTTAAATCATCAGGACCGATGTCGTTAAGAGGGGAGATAGCTCCGTGTAGCACGTGATATGTTCCCTTAAACTCGCCCGTGGACTCCATAGCCATTGCGTCTCTCGGAGTTTCGACTACGCAGATAAGGCTTTTGTCGCGTTTTTCGCTTGAGCATACGGGACAGAGCTTTTGGTCGGTAAGGTTACAGCAGATTTCACAGTAGTGGATTTTTTCGTGAGCGTCGATTATTGCCTCGGAAAAATCCTTTGCTTCTGTTTTTGACAGGTTCAGTACATAATATGCAAGTCTCTGCGCGGTTTTGTAGCCTATACCGGGCATTTTTTCGAATTGCTCTACTAGTTTTTCGAGCGGAGCTACGTTATAATTCGCCATTAGAATAATCCGGGTATATTAAGTCCGCCGGAAAGTGATGACATAGTGTCTTCTTTTTCGGTAGCGGCGGCTCTGAGAGCTTCATTGGTAGCCGCGATAATGAGGTCGGAGAGCATCTCGGCGTCGTCCGGGTCGATAACCTCGGGCTCGATTTCAATAGACTTGACTTCCATTTTGCCGGTAACGGTTACTTTTACCGCGTTGCCTCCGGCTGTAGCCGAGTATTCCTTAGCCTCAAGCTCCTCTGTGGCTACTTCCATAGCCTCCTGCATTTTCTGAGCCTGGCGCGCAATCTGCTGCATATTGCCGGCTCCTCCGTTAGAATATCCTTTTGGTAATCTTGCTTTCATTTTGATTTACTCCTCTGTTTTTAAATCTATTCCGCTTTCCTTGAGCTCATTGATCAGGTCGTTCAGCGGATCTTTTTTTTCTTCTTTTTTTTCAGGCTTTCTGTACGGACCGAGCTTGTATATCTCTCCGGTGATTTCCTGAATAGCTTTTCTTACGTTAGCTCTCTGGGAGCCCTGCTTAAGCAGTCTGAAGGGAATCTCGCTCTTTGCGTCTATCAGCAGGTAGTTTCCGCTTATATAAGCGTTTGTATTGTCGAACGCGGCGGCGATACCCTTGGAATACTTCTTGATATTATCCACAACCTCGGGCCATTGCCTGAAAGGCTGAGCGTTATTGTACAACTCCTCAAGGTCGACAGACAGTTTTTTGGGAGGTTCCGGCGCAGGAGCGGATTTCTTGGGTTCAGGCTCGGTAATAGGAGAGGGAACAGGCTTTTCCTCCGGTTCGGCCGGTTTAGGTTCGGGCATAACCCTTGGTTTTTCCGATTTGTCCTCTGCCGTTTTAGGTTCGGGCTTAGGTAAGGGTTTAGGTTCGACTTTTTCGGGAGCCTGTTTTGGTTCGGGCTTTTGCTCGATTTTTATACCGCTCTTTACAGCTTTTTCCAGAGCGGATACCCTGGCGGTCAACGCTTCGTTGGTACCCTCAAGCTCAGGGGCTGACAGCTTTACTAGCGCCATTTCGAGCTCGGTACGATTGGAGTTGCCCTTGCCCATACGCGAATAAGCGTTTTGCAGTACATCCATAATATATACTATCTCGGCGAGAGACAGATAGTCGGCCTGTGTCTGAGCTTCCTCAAACTCATCCTCGGACATAACAATCATCGCGCGCGGATTCCTTGTTGTTTTTATCAGCATAAGACTGCGGAAATGGTCAAGAAGCTCGTCGCATAGCCTTGCCATATCCTTGCTCTCGTTATGAAGCTTTGTTACGATGTCGAGGGCTTTTGCAGTGTTTTTGTTAATACATGAAGCCGACAGTTCAAAAAGATAGTCTTTGGCGGCGAGACCGGCAGAATTGCGGACAACCTCCGTTGTGATTTTGTCGGTACTGCCCAGGCATCTGTCCATCAGCGACAGCGCGTCGCGCATAGCTCCGTCGGCAATCGCGGCGATAAGCATTGCGGCGTCGTCGTCGATAGAGGCGTTCTCCTGTTCGGCTACGAACCTGAGGCGTTTTGTAATCTCCTCAGGCGCGATTCGGTTAAAATCAAACCGTTGACAACGCGAAAGTATGGTAGCCGGCAGCTTGTGTACCTCGGTTGTAGCGAGTATGAAAATAACATGCTCCGGCGGTTCTTCCAGAGTTTTAAGCAGGGCGTTAAACGCCTGGTCGGTGAGCATATGGACCTCGTCGATGATATAGACGCGGAACTTAGCCCTTGCGGGTCTGAACTGAGCCTCGTCGATAACCTCGCGAATGTCGTCGATACCGCGGTTGGAGGCGGCGTCCATCTCTACTACGTCGAGTATGCTGCCGTCATCTATGCCCCTGCAATTCTCGCATTCACAGCATGGGTCGCCGTCCCTGAGGTCGAGACAGTTTACGGCTTTGGCGAGTATTTTGGCGCAGGTTGTCTTACCTGTTCCGCGTGAACCGGTGAAGAGATAGGCGTGGTTTACGCGGTTATTTTTCAGTTCATTCTGGAGAGTACGGGTTACCTGAGGCTGGCCGTAGACATCCTCAAACTTCTGAGGCCTCCATTTTCGGTAAAGAACCTGATACAAAACACTCACTCCTTTTAACGTTTTTACAAAAAAATTGCAAACCGTAAAGACCTTTTACGGCCGCTCGTTTAAATAAGCAAACGACAGACTTACTGCATCGCATCGAGGACACTCCTTAATGCTGCTCGGTTCCCCGCCTGACATGGTTCGCAGGCCTCAATCGTGCAGGGCCTGCCGTTCGCTTATTTAAACGATAGAACGATTTGCAATTACTATGATATTATAACACATTCGAATAATAAAATCAATAGATAAATAAAAAAATGGCAGGCTCAGAATAATTGAGCCTGCCAGAAAATAGTATTAGTTGTTGATGAGCTTATCCTCGTCAGACCAGCTGTAGAGCTTTCTGATTTCCTTACCGATAACCTCGGCGGGATGCTCGCTCGCGAGCTTTCTCATAGCCTTGAAGTGAACCTGACCGCCGGCGTCGGACATATCGAGGAGGAATTCCTTGGCGAATGTGCCGTCCTGGATGTCGGAGAGAACCTTCTTCATAGCTTTCTTTGTGTCATCTGTGATAATCTTCGGGCCTGTTACATAGTCGCCGTACTCGGCTGTGTTGGAGATAGAATATCTCATTCCTGCGAAGCCTGACTGATAGATGAGGTCAACGATGAGCTTCATCTCGTGGATACACTCGAAGTAAGCGTTTCTCGGATCATAGCCTGCCTCAACGAGAGTCTCAAAGCCTGCCTGCATAAGAGCGCATACGCCGCCGCAAAGTACAGCCTGCTCGCCAAAGAGGTCAGTCTCTGTCTCTGTGCGGAAGGTTGTCTCAAGGATACCGGCTCTTGCGCCGCCGATGCCTGCGCCGTAAGCGAGAGCTTTGTCGAGAGCCTTACCTGTAGCGTCCTGATATACAGCTACGAGACAAGGTGTGCCCTTGCCAACCTGATATTCTGAACGTACTGTGTGACCCGGAGCCTTTGGCGCGATCATTGTAACGTCAACGTCTGCGGGAGGTACAATCTGACCGAAGTGAATGTTGAAGCCATGAGCGAACATAAGCATATTACCGGCCTCAAGGTTGGGAGCGATGTCCTCTTTATAGAGCTTAGCCTGCTTTTCATCATTGATAAGAATCATAATGATGTCGGCCTTCTTGGCGGCGTCAGCCGCAGTGAATACCTCAAAGCCCTGCTCCTCGGCTCTCTTCCATGAGCGTGAGCCCTCGTAGAGACCGATGATTACGTTGCAGCCCGACTCTTTAAGGTTAAGAGCGTGAGCGTGACCCTGGCTGCCGTAGCCGATGATAGCGATTGTCTTGCCCTCTAAGAGAGACAGGTTACAATCAGCCTGATAGAAAATTTTTGCGTTTGACATTTTGATTTCCTCCTTGTGAAAATCTTTATAAATTAAATAATTAATGTATTTAATCGGATTACCCGATATAAGCTATTTTATACCGTTGACTTGCCCTTGTCAATGGCAACAGTGCCGGTTCGTACAATTTCACGAATTCCGTAGGGCTTTACGAGGTCGGTGAGTGTGGCAATCTTTTCGTTAGTGTCACAGAACTCGAGCGTGATTGTATTGGCGGCTACGTCGACAACCTTAGCGCCCATAAGCTCGGCGATTTTTATAATCTCAAATCTTTTGGCGGCGGGGGAGTGAACCTTTATAAGACAAAGCTCACGGCTTATAAACTCGCCCTCGATCAGCCTTTTTACCTTGATTACGGGGATAAGTTTGTTGAGCTGTTTTTCGAGCTGTTCGACAACATATTCGTCGCCGTTGGCTACGATTGTGATTCTCGAAACTGTCGGGTCGGACGTAACGCCTACCGCGAGAGAATCTATGTTAAAGCCTCTGCGCGAGAACAATCCGGAAATTTTCGATAGTACGCCGGCCTGGTTCTCGACGAGTATTGATAATGTGTATTTCATAATATCAGCTTACCTTCTATAGAATGGACGGTGTGTCGGGATGAACTCTGCATACAAGCACAAACGGCTTGTCGCTTTCGACAATTTTGCCGATGTATTTTTCGGCGTCCTCGTTGGAGCTGACCTCAACGCTGTCGATTCCGTAAGCCTTGGCGAGAGCTACGATGTCGGGAGCTTCGTTCAGGATAGTAGCCGAATGACGCTTGTTATAGCTGATATCCTGTAGCTCGCGCACCATACCGAGACGATAGTTGCGCATTACTATGATTTTTATGTTGAGGTTGTTCTGGACAATGGTGGATAGCTCGTTGAGGCTCATCTGGAAACTTCCGTCACCGCATACAACAACGACGTCGCGCTTTTTAAGTCCGAGCTTGGCGCCGATTGCCGCGGGGATAGAGTAGCCCATTGTACCCATACCGCCGGTTGTAAAGAAGCGTCCCTCGCGAATACGGAAGTTATTGGCGCACCATATCTGATTCTGCCCTACATCGGCGCAGAGGATGGCCTTGCGCTTCAGCATAGAGCTGAGCTTGCCGATTAGGGTTCGGGGCTCAACATAGCCCTCGAAGGTAGATATTTTGTTTTGGTAATGAGCCTTTAGGTCTTTTACCTGAGCGTCCCAGTCGTCGTTTATCCTATAGTCGCCGATAGTTTCGATAAGGTTTTTAAGGACGTTGTTCATATCTCCGACAATCGGAACATCAACGGTGACGTTCTTGCCGATTTCGGCGGGGTCGATGTCTATATGTATAATCTTTGTGCGTTCGCTCATCTGGTCGGGAGCGGCTATGGCTCTGTCTCCGAGACGGGCGCCGCATACGATCGCGAGGTCTGTCGAATGCAGGGCATTATTGGCGCATCTTCTGCCGTGGGTACCAAGCATTCCGAGATAGAGGGGATGGTCGCTCGGCATAACGCCGATTCCCATCATCGTAGAGAGTACCGGGATTTGGGTGTTCTCGGCGAATTTCTGGAGCTTTAGCTTAGCGCCTGAGCTGAGCACGCCTCCGCCTGAAACGATAATCGGGCGTTTGGCCTTTTTGATAAGCTCAACCGCTTTCTTGACCTGGATAGTATGTCCCTTGGTGTTGGGCTTGTAGCCTCTTATATTCACGGTTTCGGGATACTCGAAGCTTTCTATCATATTGGTCTGCATATCCATAGGAATGTCTATAAGCACCGGTCCGGGACGACCGGTGGAGGCGATATGAAAAGCTTCCTTAAAAATTCTGGGAATATCCTCGGTTTTTGAGACAAGATAGCTGTGCTTGGTAAACGGCTCGCAGGCGCCGGTGATGTCGGCCTCCTGGAAAACGTCACGTCCGAGAAGGTCGGAACGCACCTGTCCCGTGATAGCTATTATGGGGATAGAGTCGCAGTACGCGGTGGCTATACCGGTGATGAGGTTGGTGGCTCCGGGACCGGATGTAGCGACGCAGACGCCGGGCTTCATACTTGCTCTGGCGTAACCGCTTGCCGCGTGAGCGGCGTTCTGCTCCTGACGCACCAGTATGTGCCTGATGTCGGAATCATATAACGAGTCGTAAAACGGACAAATGGTAGCGCCGGGATATCCGAACACTGTGTCAACGCCCTCAGCCTGAAGGCATTTTACCATTATATCAGCGCCACTTATCATAGAAATTCTCCTCTTTTTACATAGTAATAACCTAGTTCCGCAATTAAATTACATTATAGTACAAAATCGTCGAATTGTAAAGAGTTTTTTATTTGGGAATATAAATCTGCAATTTTATAATGTCCGCTTAGAATTACACAGCGTGCTATTATCAATTATAATTCTAAAATAGAAAAATACCGACTCATAATAATGAGTCGGTAAAATCTTTTTTATTTATTAAGATAATAGAAGTCTGTGATAAGGAAATCAGCGCCGATATTTGTCTGCTGAGCGGCCAGAGCGGGGGAGTTGACGGCATAGCTGCCAATCTCGATTCCGTATTTATGAGCCATATTAGCGACGCCCGTAGTAAGGTAGGGGTTGATTCGTGTCACGAGCCATTTTATGTTATTCTTCTTCATAAATTTTAACGCCGCGGGAAGAACCTGATCGTTCTTGGCGATTCTGAGCAGTCCTGTCTTGCATTCGTGCTTCGCGATTCGCTTTGAGCAGGCTTTATTGGACGACAATACTGTAGTCCTGCCCAGCATATTATACTTTTTAAGTATCTTGCACAGCTTATTGAGACCCGCTTCGCTGGTTTTATTGTCCTTACAGTGGAGAATAAGCTTCATCTGTAGCTTTGACGCGGTTTTGACCGCTTCCTGAACTGTCGGAAGATACTGCGTCGGATATTTTTTTACATTCGGGTCGACCTTAACCGGATAATTCTTGCGCGTTTCGGCGGTCAGGGTACGAACGTCAAGGTTAGGGTGTCCGCACATCCTGAGAGTGTCGTCGTGACATACAATCAAATCGCCGGAGGTTGTCTCCCAGAAGTCGCATTCAAAGGTGTCGTAGCCTGCTTTTTTAGCTCCCTTGAAGGAAACTATTGTGTTTTCGGGCGCAAGGTCTCTGACGCCTCTGTGTCCGATAATCTCAATGTGGTTTAGCTGCTTTGAAACAGATGAGAAGTTCTGAGCCTTTTTATTTTTTTCCTTAATGTAGGGAGAAATATAAACCTTGTACGGTTTGTTGATCCTGATGCTCGGAAGCTCCTTGCGTGTTATTGTTATAGAGTTTTTCTTGTATCCGTTCTTTACGAACGAAACCGACTTGTTGTTAGACTGTTCGACGCGGATGTTGTAGCCCGTCGCTTCGGAAATCTTTGACCAGCTTGCCTTGATTGTATTTTTGTCCCAATAGCAGTTGAGTGATGAGGCGGAGGACAGCGAGGCTTTTTTTGACCATTTTGAGCTGTATGTTTTTTTGTTAAACCTTACATAGGCCTTAGCCTTTACCTTGTAAATATGTCCGGAGGCTATACTTACACAGGCGTACTTGCCGAGCGACTTTGCTTTTCCGGAGTGGATAAGCTTGTTTTTGCTCGAATATGTCTCGTACATGAATCCGCTTACCCATTTGTTGCTTTTCAGTACAAGCTTGTTATTATGCATATAGGGGGTAGCTATACCGAACGACAGCACCTTCGGCCTTTTTACGAATGCCGAGGACGACATTTCGTCCGGAGCTGTTTTTGCGATATAAGCAGCGGTTTTGCGGTACGGACGAACCATAAGCGCCAGGTTGTAGTCCTTTATGCTTTTGTCGGTATTGTTCTTTATTACGATATTAGCCGAGGTGGCTTTTGTTTTCTTTAGTTTTTTATAGACAATACCTTTTGACGCTCGGTTCTGCTGATACACAACATATCCGCTGGCTCCCTGAACTTTGTTCCATTTAAGTGTAACAGTGTCCGAGGAGGCGGCTGTTTGTTTGAGGCTGACGTCGGAGCAGGAGGTTGTTGCTATGTATTTGGACGACCATTTTCCGATAGTCTCGCCGTTTCTCGGCCTTACTCGTACAGCATAGCTTCTTCCCGGAACAAGAGAGTTGATAATCAGGGAAGTGTCCTTGATTGCTTTAAATACCCTCGGAGCTGATTTTGAGTCCGTGAGGTGTACGTCGTATGTAATTGATCCGTCGGACATATGACTCCAACTGTTGACCCACCTGATTCGGAAGCCTGTTTTACTTGCCGAAATCTGTTTTATCGCTGTAATCTCGCCGACAGCGTTTGCTGTCAGGTTAAATGTCAAGAATGAGGATAATATAAGTACTACAGCGATTGTTAAAGACAAAAGTCTTTTCAATTTTTTCACATCCTTATTTTTACCCATTTTTTACCCATTTAAATGTATTATATATTCTTTTAAGTAAAAAATCAAGATTAATAAAATAAGAAGAAATCCCGATAAACAGTAGTTTTTTGTTTAAATCATCAAAACTATGCAGATTAATGATGCTTCAAAATCCTCATTGCGTACATTACGCACACCAGGCATACTCCTGTGTCGGCTATAACCGACATCCATATTGCCGCAAGTCCGAAAAACGCCAGTACCACTACGATAAGCTTAATAAGCAGGGCGAAGGTTATGTTTATTTTGCAGGTTTTTACAACTTTTTTAGCCAGTATAAACGCCTTTGGAAGCGCGGACAGATTGCCGGATGTAAGTACCGCGTCGGCCGAGGCTATCGCCGCGTCGCTGCCGAGTCCCATCGCGAATCCGCAGTCAGCCGCAGCGATTACCGGAGCGTCGTTGATACCGTCACCGACAAAGCATACTGCTTTGCTTTCGTTTTTTAATTCATTTAAAGAATTAAGTTTTTCCTCAGGGAGAAGTCCAAAGAGGTTTTCGATACCCAGCTTATCGCTGACAATGTCGGAATTTTTCTTGTTGTCTCCGGTGAGCATAACAAGCTTTTTAACACCAAGTTTTTTAAGCGAGTTTATTACCGATGGCGTTTCCTCTCTGATTTTGTCGCTGATGATGAATTCCGCGGCTGTCTCGCCGTCGATAATAAGAGCAATTTTGTCGTTATTCGAAACGCAACTGACCGATTTGTCCTTGTATACGGCGTTTACACCTTTTCCGGCGTGTTCGTTGTAGTCGGTCATTTCGAGGAATTGTCCGCTGTAGCTGTCTTTTATTGCTTTTGCTATCGGGTGGGAGGAGTGCCTCTCGACTGACGCGGCTATAGCCAGTACCTCATCTCTGCTATATTTCGAATAAAGAATTATATCCGTGAGCTCAGGCTTGCCCTCGGTCAGAGTACCGGTCTTGTCGAAGGCAGCGGAATCGGCTTTTGCGAGCGCGTCGAGGTATTTTCCGCCTTTTATAAGTATTCCGGATTTTGACGCCGCTCCGATTCCCGAATAATAGGCGAGAGGTATAGAAATAACTATCGCGCACGGGCATGAGGCTACAAGACATACAAGTCCCCTGTAAATCCACTGCAGTATATTGCCGGCAAAAATCGGCGGGATAAACGCTATCATCAGCGAAATCGCGATTACAACCGGAGTATAAATCTTTGCGAAGCGGGTGATGAGCTTTTCGTTATCGCTTTTTGTGGTTGACGCTTCCTCGACAAGTTTTATGATTCTGCTGGCGGCGCTGTCGGAGTAAGCCTTGGTTGTCTTTGCTTTTATGAGGTTTTCTCCGTTGAGCATACCGCTGAGCAGCTCGTCGCCCGGCTTACAGTTTACGGGGATACTTTCGCCTGTGACTGCCGAGGTGTCTACGCTTGTGCTTCCCTCGGTTATAACGCAGTCAAGAGGGATCCTGTCGAACGGTTTTATCACGATTTCCGTTCCGGGGACAACGCTTTCGGCGCTGACGGTTGTTAGTTTGCCGTTTACCGTGATATCAGCCGTGTCGGCCTGTATATTGGCGAGCTTTTCTATGCTTTTTCGTGAGTTCGCGACCGCCTTGTCCTCAAGCATTTCGCCGATTCCGAACAGTATCGTAACCATAGCTCCCTCGACAAACTGCCCCAGACAAAACGCTGTTATTACAGCTATCGTCATCAGTGTGGTCTCGTCAAGCCTGAGTTTAATAACTGATTTTACGCCGGAAAGACATACCTTGTATCCCGACATTATAATCGCGCACGCGCTGAGTATTGCCACGGAAATTTTGTTTATATGGAGCAGGTCGAGTATCAGCGCTGCGGCGGCGAAGCCTATTGCCGCAAAAAGCAAGATGTTAGCTATATTAACTGATTTCTTGTCCTCGTGATGATGCTCGCCTTCGCAGCATTCACCGTGACAGTGATGATGACTGTGGTTGTGCTTTTCAAAGCTGACAGTCACGCCATCCTCGACGCTGTCGGTGATTTTCTGAACCTTACTGACTATATCTTCATACTCAACGTGTTCAAAGTATAGTGATTTTGTCGCGAAAACCAGGCTTACCTCAGTAAAACCATCTGTATTGGCGATTGCCTGCTCAACCTCGGCGGCGCAGTGAGCGCAGTCGAGACCGTTCATTATAAGTTTATATTTCATATAAACCGCCATATCCTTTCCGCCCACAAACAGTCATATCATTACAACCTTACCGTGGGCGGATAAGTTGTAAAGCGTAGATTCAGTAACTGCCCGTTATTTCCGGCTGTATACTGAAATGATAACAGAAACCTTAGAGTGTGATTTATCGCACACTTACTCCAATACGTGGTCAAGTCCCATTTCGATGATTTTCTTGACATGGTCGTCGTCGAGACTGTAGTAAATCTGTTTACCGTCACGCCTGATCTTTACGAGCTTATTTGTCCTCAGCACCCTTAGCTGGTGAGAAATCGTGCTCTGCTCCATCTGGAGGCTTTCGGCGATTTCTCCGACAGAGTGTTCGTCCTCGAACAGGGTATAAAGTATTCTGAGTCTTGTTGAGTCGCCGAATACCTTGAATACGTCGGCCAGCTCAAAGAGTATTTCCATTTCGGGCATTTTGTCCATAATATCACCTTGTTGCATAATTGAACATATGAATAATTGTTCATATGTTAATTGAATTATATCATTAATATACGTCTGTGTCAATAGGGGATAATACTAAAAATCAAAAATGTAAAATAGTGAGTAATAACGCGAAAAAGTTAGAATATGCGAGCATTTATATAGCTATATCAAAATATTGACCTTTACTGACTTTGACTTTCTTTGACTTTCGTTCTATAATCAAATCATCAAAGGTCAAAGAAAGTCAAACGACTTCTGATCCAAGGGAGATGATTACAAAATGCGTATGAGCGATTTAGTAGCGCAGCATATACTGGCAATGCTGGAGGAACAGGATGGTAACGCCGAGATAAAGCGTAACGAACTGGCTAACGACCTCGGTTGTGTGCCGAGTCAGATAAACTATGTTATAACCTCACGTTTCACGCCTGAACAGGGCTATATCGTCGAAAGCCGCCGCGGCGGCGGAGGATATATCCGAATCACAAGGGTAAAGATGGACAAGTCCACCGCGGTTATGCACATAGTCAACTCGATAGGCGACAAGCTCGACAAGGCAACAGCCGAAGTGATGATTAAGAATATGTACAGTCAGTCAATAATAGATTTAACTACGGCGAAGCTTCTCGCGGCGGCGATGAGCGAAAGGATTTTTACCGATGTTCCGCAGAATTTTCGCGACGTATTCCGCGCCAGATTATTCAAGAATATGTTGATTACACTTTCAGAATAGGAGTGAACGTATATGAAATGTCAAAAATGTCAAAAAAATAATGCCGATACTCATATCAAACGAGTAGTAAACGGTCAGTTTGAGGAATATCACCTCTGCTCCGAATGTGCCAGAGAAATGGGCTATACAAGTGTGTTCGACGGATTCTCGCACAGCTTTTCGGATGATTTCAACTCATTATTCGGCAGCTTCTTCGAGAACGCTCTGCCGGCGCGCACACAGGCTACACGCTGTGAAACCTGCGGCTCAAGTTACAACGATATCACACGCACGGGTATGATGGGCTGCGCCGATTGCTACAAGGTTTTCGAGGACAGAATCCTCCCGACAATCAGGCGTATTCACGGCAATACAACTCATTGCGGAAAGAACAGCGCCGCATATAAAAAAGAAAAAACCGAGCCTAAAGCAGAGATAAAAGAAGTATCCGAGCTTGATAAGCTCAAAAATGAACTTGATAAGGCGATTAAGAACCAGGAGTTTGAAAAAGCCGCCGAGCTCAGAGACAAGATTAAGGAAATGGAGGGTTAAAAATGAGTATTGTAATGCAGACAAGAATCCGCCTCGCGCGTAATCTCAGAAAATATCCGTTTCCGTCAAGACTCAACGCAGCCGGCAAAAACGAGGTTGTAAAAACAGTCATAGAAGCTGTCAAGAATTCCAACTCGCCCTTGGCGGATGACTTGGATATATTATATGTAAAAGACCTCACAGAGGCACAGAGGATCTCCCTTGTAGAATCTCACCTGGCCAGCCCGGAGTTTATCAGTGACTCAGCCGGCCGCGCGATTATCCTTTCCAAGGACAGGACAATGAGCATTATGATTAACGAGGAGGATCATATAAGGCTCCAGATTCTAAAGAAAGGATTTGACCTTGAGGGAGCCTACGACCTGGCCGACAAGCTCGACACCCTGCTCGATGAGAACCTCGACTTTGCCTTTGACGAAAAGCTCGGATATCTCACCCAATGTCCGACAAATCTCGGCACAGGTATGAGAGCTTCGGTAATGCTTCACCTGCCGGCGCTTAAGAGCGGCAAGGCGGTTTCGAGAATTGCCGGCAACCTGCAAAAACTCGGACTCACAATCCGCGGCACCTACGGCGAGGGTACCGAGCCGGAGGGAGCTATGTATCAGCTGTCGAACCAGGTAACTCTCGGAATCTCCGAGAAAGCCGCGATCGATAATCTTAAGAATATCACAACTCAGCTGGTCAACCAGGAACTCAACGCTCAGAAGCGTATGGCCGAAAGCCTCGAAACTCAGGATAAAATACTTCGCAGCATCGGTGTTCTGAAATACGCAAAGCTTATCAGCTGTGACGAGGCCATGTCGCTGTTGTCAAACATCCGCTTCGGCATAAGCTGCGGATTGATTGATGATATAGACACAGAGACAATTGATACTCTCATTGGCGAGGTTCAGCCCGCGACAATGATTGTAAATAAAAGGGAGGAGCTGACCCCTCAGCAGAGGGATAAACTCAGGGCTGAGATTATAAAGAATACACTTAGATAAATAATAGGTAATTTAAGGAGTGATCATTTATGTATGAATTCAAGGGTTTTACACAAAAAGCTAACACTGCGCTCAATATCGCTATCGAATCAGCGGAGCAGATGGGTCACACCTATATCGGAACCGAACATATCCTGCTTGGACTTATAAAGGAAGGCAGCGGAGTAGCCGCCGAGGCTCTGTCACAGGCAGGCCTCACCGCCGACGCTCTCGAAAATAAAATCAAAGAATCCGTCGGCACCGCTATGCCGGTCAGCCTTTCAGCGAACGACTTTACTCCGCGCTCAAAGCGCGTGATGCAGAACGCCGTAATGATTGCCTCTCGACTCGGCAAAAATTACGTAGGCACAGAGCACCTGCTCATTAGCCTGATGCAGGAGACAGACAGCTACGCCTACAGCTTCCTCAGTGAGCTTGGCGTTCGGCGTCGCCAAATCCAAACAGTAATACAAAGAATCTCGACAAGTTCGGCCGCGACCTCACAGAAGCCGCTAAAAAGGGCGAGATCGACCCTGTGATTGGCAGGGAGCAGGAGATAGAAAGAGTTATTCAGATTCTTTCCCGACGCACAAAGAATAACCCCGTGCTCATCGGCGAGCCCGGAGTAGGTAAGACAGCCGTAGCCGAGGGCTTGGCGCTTAAAATTGTAGAGGGCCAGGTGCCCGAAATTCTCAGAGATAAGCGAATCGTAACCCTCGACCTCACCGGTATGGTGGCGGGCTCAAAGTACAGAGGTGATTTTGAGGACAGGATCAAGAACGCTATTGATGAGGTAAAAAAGTCAAAAAACATCATCCTCTTTATCGACGAGCTGCACACGATCGTCGGAGCAGGTGCCGCCGAGGGCAGCGCCGACGCGGCTAATATCCTGAAGCCATCGCTCGCGAGAGGCGACTTCCAGGTAATCGGCGCTACTACAATAAGCGAGTACAGAAAATACATTGAAAAGGACGCGGCTCTGGAGAGAAGATTCCAGCCCGTTACAATTGGCGAGCCGAGCGAGGATGAGGCCGTGCAGATTCTCGAAGGTCTCCGCGACCGTTACGAGGCTCACCACAAGGTAAAGATTTCCGACGAAGCTATTAAGGCAGCGGTTAATCTTTCGTCAAGATATATCGCCGACAGGTTCCTTCCCGACAAGGCTATCGACCTGATTGACGAGGCCGCATCAAAGGTAAGACTCAATACCCTTACCGCTCCAGACAGCATTAAGGAACTTGAGGAGAAGGTTAAAAAGCTTGAATCCGAAAAGTCGAGCGCGGTTAATGAGCAGGAGTTTGAGCGCGCGGCAAAAATCCGCGACGAACAAAAGAATGCTCAAGAGAAACTCGATAAGGAAAAGCAAAAGTGGCAGGAAAGCCAGAATTCAGCGTCCGGCGAGGTAACTCCCGAGAACATTGCTCAGATAGTATCACAGTGGACCGGTATCCCTGTAGTACAGCTCACCGAGGAGGAGAGTGACAGGCTGCTCAGGATGGAGACTATACTCCACGACAGGGTAGTCGGTCAGGATGAGGCAGTAAAGGCAGTCGCCAAGGCTATCCGCAGGGGCAGGGTAGGACTCAAGGATCCCAACCGCCCGATAGGATCGTTTATCTTCCTGGGACCCACGGGTGTTGGTAAGACTGAGTTGTGCAAGGCGCTCGCGGAAGCAATGTTCGGCGACGAGAACGCTATGATAAGGCTCGATATGTCCGAGTTTATGGAGAAGCACACAGTCTCCAAACTCATCGGCTCACCTCCGGGATATGTGGGCTTTGACGAGGGCAGCCACTTTACAGAGCAGGTTCGCAGAAAGCCGTACTCGGTAATCCTCTTTGACGAGATAGAGAAGGCTCACCCCGATGTATTCAACACTCTGCTCCAGATTCTCGACGACGGACGCCTCACTGATTCACAGGGCAGAACGGTAGACTTCAAGAACACAATAATTATTATGACCTCGAACGTCGGCGCCCGCCTGCTCACAGAACGTCAGAACAGCCTTGGCTTTAAGGGCGAGACTGCCGAAGAAAAGCAGGAGGATATGCGCGAGCTGGTACTCGGCGAGCTGAGAAACACCTTCCGTCCTGAATTCCTGAACAGAATCGACGACATTATCGTGTTCAACAAGCTTACAGAGGACGAGATCAAGGAAATCGCGTCCAAGATGCTCGAAAACCTCAAAAAGCGTATCAAGGCGCTTGACATCGACATCAGCTTTACCGACGAAGCAATCACGCAGATTTCCAAGGTAGGCTTTGACGACACCTACGGCGCCAGACCGCTGAGACGCGCGATCACAAGCAAAATCGAGGACGAGCTAAGTGAGCGAATCCTTGACGGCACGGTTAAAAAGAACACAAGCGTTGTCTGTGACTATAAAGAGAATAAGTTTGTGTTTGAATAAAAAGAAGTGGGGTGCCGCAATTGCGGCACCCACTGTTTGTCGAAAAAGCAGATTGGTTTATGTTACATTTGTAGGGGATGAAAGTAGCAGAACTCTGATTAAATATAAGTTTCTGCGCTCGACTTCAAGGAGCTGTAGCATAAACGAGCGGACAGGCACAGAGGCCTGTCCCTACAACGCTTAATCCGAACTGCTTCTATAAATTTGTTTTTCTACAGTCTGTGGGGTGCCGCAATAGCGGCACCCCAAGTTATAAGTTATAAGTTGCAAGTGGTAAGTGATAAGTGATTAAAATCAACAAATACAAAAAAGAAAGACCGGCTCGCTTTTTTATTTAAGCCGGCCTTTAATGATTATTTAGTCTCTTTGAAATAATTTGTAACTGTCCATTCGGAGAAGTATTCCTTTTTCAGATTTACTCGCCAAACATCTTTTTTTATATACACAGAACAGCTTGATGTGCCCTCGAAAAACCACATAAACTGTTTTAAGTCTGAACTGCCTGCGATATCTTTTATCTCAAAACTATTTCCGTAAATCTTTGTGAATTCATCATTATTGTATATGAATTTACAAACAGCAAAATCATAATCCGACGAACTGTATCCGTTAATAAGATCAACTGTGTTTTCTCTTGAATATGGATTACCCTGCACTTCGTTTATAGAAAAAGAACAGCTTTGAAATAATAGAGTAGTAGATATAATTAGCGCTATTGCAAATAATGAAAATAACCGTTTTACCATAAACACCTCAAAAACAAAAACCGCCTTATAGGCGGTTTCCTTAGATTTTATGAGCTAATGCCCTGGACAGCCAGGCGTCGCCTACGTCCATTGCTACGAAAAGTCCCTGCTTTTCGCTTGATTTTACGAGCTGACGTCTTGGGGAGAGGCCGGGGTCGGTAGCCATAAGCTGGACGGCAACCTTGTCGGCGATTTCTACTCCGTTAACTTCCTTTTTACTCTTGATAACGAGGTGGATAACATACTCGTCGTCCATATTTCCGTAGTATAATTCATCGCCGCAGCGTACAAGCGGCTTGCCCTTATAGGTAGGGAACTTCTGCTTCTCTGCCAACGGAATCATCCTTTCTTATTTAAGATTAAGGTAAGATTTCACCAGTGCTTCCAGCAAATCATCACGGTCAATACGGCTGATAAGGTTACGCGCGTTATTGTAGGTTGTGATATAGGTCGGGTCCTCGGAGAGAATATATCCGACAATCTGGTTGATCGGGTTGTAGCCCTTTTCCTCCAAAGCGCGATAAACAGTGTTGAGCGTAAGCTTAATCTGATCGTCGCGGTTGTCGTCTAATGAGAACACCATAGTCTTGTCTAACATGGAAACACCTCCATTCAAAATTCTAATACACAATTATCTTAGCACACTTTTTTTGCATAGTCAAGTTATATTTGTTCTCAAAACAGTAACCTTATATTCGGTTATAGAATATTAATGTCGAAATATGTAATATATGGCCGGTGGCCGCCGGCCAGTTGTCAGTGATTAGTTGTCAGTGGTCAGTGAAGGTCGGGCAGATAGATTGTTTTTGAGAAGCGTATGTTTCCCGATCGTATTAGTATGCTTCGCAAGCGAAGCTTGCATAAAAATTCTGTCGGGCACAGAAGTATATTATTATATCAATTCATCTACTCGACATACACTGACTACTGATCACTGACAACTGATAACTAGTAAAAGAGACTGCCGGCGGCAGTCTCTTTATCTTTACGCTCTTAAATTTACGTTGATCTTAGCGAGGTTTTCGATTACCTCGTCCATAATAGCCTGAACCTCCGAGGATTCAAGCGTTCTCTCGCTCGATACAAACTCAAAGCGGATAGTAACGCTGTGGATCGTGTCGGTGTCGTAGGTGTCAACTATGAAGGTCTTTTTGAGTATATTCTCGCCGAGACCCTTCCAGCATTCCTTTAGATCGGCGAAGAAGGTTCCGCCCGGAAGTACCACGCTGAGGTCGTATGTCATCGGCGGGAACTTTGACGGCTCCTCGTAGGTGATAGAAGCGTTCTTTACACCGGCGAAGGCTTCCATATCAATCTCCGCGAATACTATATCAGCCTTTTTGTCGATCTTCTTAGCTACAACCGGATGAACAATTCCGATTTTGCCGAGTGAAACGCCGTCGAGGATGATCTCGAACAGGTTAACCGGATGCTCGTAGCTGTGCGCGGCATCAATCGCCTTAAAGCTAAGGCTTTTGTGCTTAAGGTCGTCGGTGACAGTGGCAAGTATGTCGCGAAGCTCAAAGTATAGATTCTTCACTCCCTTTGTCTTACTGTAGAGTGTGATTGTGAGCTTTTTCTTTTCGATACACAGGTTGTTGTCGTCGACTCCCTCAACCACTCTGCCAATCTCGAATACGCCGAAGTCCGTAGAGTAGCCAACGTTCGACTTTACCTGGCACAGCTGAGTTGGGATGATAGACTTTCTTATGGTCTCGATATTCGGGTTTGTTGCGCCTGTGAGCTTGATGTTCGGCTCAACCTCCATACCGAGAGCTTTCTGCTCGTCGGCATAAGCCCATACATATGAGTGGAGCTCGTGAAGGTTATAACGCTTAACGAGCATATCCTTGATTTTTTCCTCGTCGCTCTTTACATCGTCCATTCTGACGGGATAGAG
>CADAEZ010000026.1 GCA_902787145.1 uncultured Ruminococcus sp. | reverse complement strand
GATCGAGGGCTTGCTCGAATACAAAGAGGTCAACGTATTCCTCAGAGGCATTGTTCCTCAGATCGGATATCCGTCGGCGATTGTGGAGTATAAGCGCAACGAGCGTCTCGCCGGCGAGAGCAAATATCCGCTAAAAAAGATGATTTCCTTTGCCTTTGACGGAATCACGTCTTTCTCGGTAAAGCCGCTGAGAATCTCGCTTGTTATGGGATTAATCGCCTTTTTGGTAGCAATCGTGATTTTTGTATACTCGATAATACAGCTGATTTTGGGCAATACGGTAAGCGGCTGGACGAGTATTACGATCTCGGTATGGGCGCTCGGAGGAATGCAGCTGCTTATGCTGGGAATCGTCGGAGAATACATAGGCAAGATTTATCTCGAAAGCAAGCACAGGCCGAAGTTTATTATCCAGGATGTGCTGTATAAAGAATTTTAATACGCAAAGTTAAGACGGGCTGTTGCTTTCGCAACAGCCCGTCGGTGTATTAATGTTTGGATTAGTTGTCCTTTTTGTTCTTTTTGCCTGAGAGCATTATATTGGTAAGAATACCGAGGATGAGCGCACAGGCTACTTCTGTGATTGTTACGTTACCGAAATTGAGAACCATACCGCCTACGCCGGCGATAAGGATTACGGAAGCGGTAAAGAGGTTGCGGTTGTCGTCGAGGTCAACCTTCTGGAGCATTTTAAGACCGGATACGGCGATGAATCCGTAGAGAGCGATACATACGCCGCCCATTACGCAGGCCGGGATTGTCGAAAGGAACGCAACGAACGGAGCGATAAATGATATTAAAATCGCTTCAATCGCTGTGCAGATAATTGTTGTAACGGAAGCGTTCTTTGTGATAGCTACACATCCTACTGACTCGCCGTATGTAGTGTTGGGACATCCGCCGAAGAAAGCGCCTACCATTGAGCCGACACCGTCGCCGAGGAGTGTGCTTGACAGACCCGGATCCTCAAGAAGATCGTGCTCGATAATCGAGGAGAGGTTCTTGTGATCGGCGATATGCTCGGCAAATACAACAAACGCTACGGGAATATACGCAACGGCGATTGTGCCGATGTACGAGGGCGAAAGCTCGGAGAACGAACCGAACGCCTTTAAGAATGTGAAATCAGGAACAGCGAAAAAGCTGTTGACGGTGATTTTATCGAATAAAGAAGTGATTGCGGTGTAGTCGATAACCTTGATGCTGTCGTGGTTTGTCACGGTGCCGATAACAAAGAGCAGCGAGGCTGCGGCATATCCGGAAAGAATACCGAAGATAAACGGAATCAGCCTGCCCATTTTCTTACCATAGACAGAGCACAGCATTGTCACCGCGAGAGTCACAATTCCGCAAATAATGCAGGCGTACTGTGTAAAAGGTGATTTTGCCTCGGCAAACTTTGTCGCGGTAGCTCCGAGGTCTCCGATAGCGTTACCGGCAAGGGAAAGTCCGATAATAGCAACCGTGGGGCCGATTACAACCGCGGGCAGAAGCTTTTGTACCCAGCTTACGCCGACTGCCTTGATGATAAGAGCGATTACAACATACACAAGTCCGGCGAGAGCCGCGCCGATAATAAGTCCCACATAGCCGAGACCTACCGAAACACCTCCGGCAAAGGCTGCTGCCATAGAACCTAAGAAAGCGAATGACGAGCCGAGGAACACCGGGCTTTTACCCTTTGTAAAAGCAACGTATACGAGTGTACCTATACCCGCGCCGAACAATGCGGCTGATGTGCTCATTCCGTTGCCGACAATCATAGGAACAGCGATTGTCGCCGCCATAATGGCGAGGAGCTGCTGGAACGCGAACACGATCAACGACGGGAATTTTGGCTTGTCTTTTACGCCGTAAATCATTTTCATACTTAATTTCCTCCTTAAAAAAGTGGTGATAGGATTAAACCCTCAAATATGTATTATACCCAAAACCGTCCTTTTTTACAACATTTTTCGACTTCTTTACCGTTATTCTAACTTTTCGTCATTTTCCGTTGACTTTTTGTTCCGTTTTTTGTAATATATAAACTATAGATAGAAAGGACGTGTATTATTAATGGACAATGTACATATTATGACTCATCCGCTGATTAAACATAAAATCACAATGCTCCGTATGGAAACTACGGTTACGAACGATTTCAGAAGCCTGGTAGAGGAAATCACCATACTTATGGGCTATGAGGCTCTCAGCGACCTGAAAACTATGGAAATGGAGATCAAGACTCCAATCGAGGATACCGTTCAGCCCGTTATCGACGGCAAGAAGCTGGCGATTGTGCCGATTCTTCGCGCGGGACTGGGAATGGTTAACGGTATGCTGGAGCTTGTTCCGCTGGCTAAGATAGGCCATATCGGAATGTACCGCGATGAGGAAACCCATATTCCGCATTCGTACTACTGCAAGCTTCCCCCGATGATCGACAGAAGGCTTATCGTTGTCGTTGACCCGATGCTCGCTACAGGCGGCTCGCTTATCGACGCTGTTACAAAAATCAAGGAACTCGGCGGCAAACAAATCAAGTGTATGTGCATCATCGCGGCTCCGGAGGGAGTCGAGGCATTTACAAAGGCTCACCCCGATGTTGAGCTTTACATAGGATGTATGGATCGCTGCCTTAACGAAAACGCCTATATCTGTCCCGGACTCGGAGACGCGGGCGACAGAATCTTCGGAACAAAATAATTTAATAAACTTATCTAAGCTGTCGCTTTTTGCGGCAGCTTTTTTTACAACAATAATTTACATTGAAATATGTCAAAAAAGGTTGACATATATTTTTAAGAATATTATAATATTTTGTAGAAGTTGCCTGATTCGGGCGTATTGAACTTCAAAATCTATGAAAGTGGGGAAACAAATGAAAGGATTATCTAAAAAAGCCAGAATTATGGCGATAATCGCCGTACTGGTTATGACATTCACAATTGCCGCTCCTTCTCCTGCTCAGGCGAAGAAGAAAAAAGGTAAGGTCAAGAGTGTTACGGTTACAAATCTGCCGGGAAAAACTCTGACTGTAAAAAAAGGTAAGAGTTTTAAACTCAAGACGAAGGTTAAGGTAACTAAGAAAGCGTCAAAGGCGCTTAGCTACAAATCCAGCAAAAGCTCCGTCGCTACAGTAAGCGGCAACGGCGTAATCAACGCCAAGAAAAAAGGCAAAGCAAAAATAACTATCACATCTAAGGAAAACAAAAAGAAAAAGGTTGTTATAAAGCTTACAGTCGGCACGCCTGTTACCAAGGTGAAACTCAACAAAAAGAAATCCACAATAGCAACAGGCGACAAGCTTTCTCTTAAAGCAAAGGTTAAGAAAAAGAACGCTTCCAACAAAGGTATAGTATGGAAGTCCAGCAAACCAAAGGTAGCTTCTGTAAGCTCTAAGGGTGTTGTAACCGGAATCAAAGGCGGCAAAGCTAAAATCACAGCTTACGCGGCTGACGGCTCAGGCAAAAAGGCTGTATGCAAAGTAACAGTTAAGAATATTGTTAAGCTTACAGGCATCACCGCTCCCAACAGAGGCACAATCAAGGCCAACCTAAATATGGCAGCAAACCTGACAAAGGATAACTTTGTTGTCAGAACAAAATCTACTAACTCCAACGCATACAACTACATAGTGCCTGTTTTGAGCGTAACTGCAGCGAAGAATAAAAAGTCCTACACACTTACACTCAAGGAGAGACTCTACAACCGTGACAACGTTCTTGTTACACTGTACGCCCAAAAGCGTTCTTCTTCCGCAAAGATGTTGTTCAGAGAGAGAACATACAACTACACAAGCGAAGAAGTTGTATTCAAGGAGACAGGAAAGCGCGTTTATGAGGTTATTTCTCCCGATCACATCAGCGAGGAGAGCTCATACTCAATCAAAAACACACCAAAGGGCTTTGCCGCAACAACATACAACGGCACATCCGTCAGATTCTACGGTGTGCATACACAAACAAGTGATGTCGTTACGACCATCGTATTCAAGGACGGTTACGGCAACACCGAGACAAAGAAGGTAACCTGGAAGTTCTTCAACAGCAACAAGCTTGCGGCAGGAGGCACAAACAAATATTATACTCCTTCTCCGTACTTTGAGTATCCTAACGACAAGAGAGTATTCAAGGGCTACCGCGCATATGTAGGGTCATATTATGACGATGAAGATGACGAAACTTCTACATCACTCATAACCGTACGCGGCGGAAGCGGCAACTACTCCTACAAGGTATCAGTCCTCCCAAGCTCTCTTAATATGAGTGAGTCGGGCATATTCTCCGGTTGGATAGCAGGCAGCACAACTCTCACCATTACAGTAACAGACAAGAATAATCCGAAGCTCACTACCTCAACAAAGATAGGTCTTAACGTTGCTCCTATGGTTGCGGTTACAGGTAAAATCACTGACGCCAAGGGCGGAGTTATGATTGATAAAAACGACAACAAGGGCAATCCCGTAAGCCGTGACGCGAGAATCAGCTTCAACAATATTGACTACACAAGCAGATACAACTCCAGCGGTGGAGTTTACTATGACTATAGTACAGGAATCTACTCCGCATATATCGTTAAGGGTAACTATGACGTTTACGCTTATGACGATAACGCCTCATCCGAAATAAGAGTTGAAAAGAGACTCTACAGCCAGAAGATTACGTCAAACAAATCAAACTATAACTTTGTACTTCCGGGCTACAAAGCAATTATCGGATCAAAGGACAACCGCGTAAGTCTTGACGATATATCCGATCTTGAATGGCGCGACGCAAAGGGCTATTACTATGGCTACGGCAGACTGATCTATCTTCCCAAGGGAACACACACATTGTACGCAACCGGTTCGAACTTCTTAGGAAACTTTAACGCTACGCTAAAGGTTACTATCAACAGCAACCACGTAACAGTTTATCCGTCATTCAGCTTCTCGTCACAGGTAAAAGCTCTTGTCGAGGGCGAGAATAATGTGACCGTAACCGACGATACGGTATATTACAGCTTTACTCCCGCCACCGCGGGCACATATTACTTCAGTGTTAAGTCAGCAAACTGGACTTATATGAAGATTATGGACGCAAGCAGAAGCTTCATTGACAGCAGCTATTTCTCTGACAACAATTTACCGAACTCGTGTGAAGGAAACTTAGCGGCTAAAAAGACCTACTATATAGCTTTCAACAATGAAGATTATGATGGCAACGCGCCTGCTAAGATTATCATCAGCCGCACAAATCCGATGGATTTGATTGAGTCGCTGACAATTGACACAGACAAAACTCTCTCGGCTGACGCTTCGAGCAATTACAAATACTATAAATTCACAGCCCCGTCAGACGGAGATTACGACTTTACAACCTCAAACGGAAACGGTGATTACAGTGTTTATATGAGTCGTTATGATTTTGATGATGATTATGACTCTCTATACTCAGACGATACATCAAGATTCTACATTGAATCCGATGAAACAGTTTACTTAAGATTCAGAGCAGACAGCACAAATGCATCTGTGAATCTTAAGATTTCAAAGTCAGCAACTCAGGATGACGATGATGATTATGATGATTATGATGATTAAATCATAGTACAAGAAAAGCGTGCCTGTGGCACGCTTTTCGCTTCTCATCGCTCGTTCTATCTTAAGTCCCTTGCTTGAATAATTATACCGTTTTTGAGTAATTTCATATAGAGTAAAACTTTAGTGGTCGGCTCAGATGAGCCGACCACACTTTTATATACAATCTATTTATTATCTGTACAAAAATTCCTCTACGCTGTGTACGGCATTTGCCCCGTCGGAGACTGCCGTACTGATCTGGCGAAGGCGCTTTGTCCTAACATCACCGGCAGCAAAGAAACCCTCCGCCGAGGTAGTGCCGCTTTCGTCCGCCTTTACAAAGCCGTTTTCGAGCTCACACAAGTCCGTGACAAGCCCGGTGTTCGCCTCTACTCCGACGGCTATGAACACTCCGTCAACATCTAAATCAGCTCCGTTTGTGAGCTTTAAGCCTTGGACTTTGTTTTCGCCGAGGATCTCCTCCGCCTGTGTACTGCGCAGGATTTTTATTTTGTCATTTTTCTCCGCCTTGTCGACAAGATATCTTGCCGCTCTGAACTCGTCGCGGCGGTGGATAAGGTAAACTTCCTCACAGATATTGGCAAGATAAAGCGCGTCCTCGAGAGCGACGTCGCCGCCGCCGATTACAGCGGTTTTTTTGCCGCGGAAAAAGTTGCCGTCACAGGTCGCGCAATAGCTGACTCCCCTGCCGGCGAGCTCCTTCTCCCCTTTTACTCCGAGCTTACGCGGATTAGCGCCGAGAGCGTAAATCACGGCTTTTGCCTCGAATTCGGCTTTGTTGCAGACTATCCTATAGCCGCCGTCGATTTTTTCGAGCCGGACAATCTCGTCGTTTATAAACTCAGCGCCCTGTTTCTCGGCGTGCTTACGAAAGGTTTGTCCCAGAGAAAAACCGTCGATACTTTCAAAGCCGAGATAGTTGTTGATATCGTAGGTGTTGAGCATCTGGCCGCCCGACATCGGGAATTTTTCGATCACAACAAAGTCCAGCATAGCGTTTGAGGCGTATACCGCCGCGCTCAGGCCCGCGGGACCGCTGCCCGCGATTACTAAATCCTTCATCATAAAGCCTGCTCAACAAACGCCTTAATATCCGCCTCTGAGATTACGCCGACACTCTGGTTAGCAACCTCGCCGCCTTTGAACAAAATCAGAGTAGGGATACTCATAATCCCGAACTGCTGGGCAAGCATCGGCTCCTCGTCGACATTCACCTTGTAGAAATCCGCCTGACCGCTCATCTGCTCGCTTACGGCGTCCACCGCGGGAGACAGCATCTTGCACGGGCCGCACCATGACGCCCAGAAATCCACAAGCACGGGCTTGCTGCTGTTTATTACCAATGAATCAAATTCGTTTGTTTTAATATCTTTTACCATATTATCACCTCTTGGTTAAATCTTGATTATATTATACCCGAATATTATCGAATTTACAAGGAAAAAGAAAAACTGTCACGTAAAAAACGTGACAGTTTGAATTTTTATTTACCAACTGTTTCCTTGATAACCTTTTTGATGTTTGTTTCGGTGAGACCGAACTTTTCGAGAAGCTCCCACGCGGGGCCGCTGTATCCAAAGCGGTCATATACGCCGATTCGTGTTACCTTGACAGGACACTCGGCGGAGGTTACCTCACATACCGCGTCGGCGAGACCGCCGATCACGTTATGTTCCTCGACTGTTATCAGCTGTCCGCATTCCTGAGCCGCCTTGATGATAATCTCACGGTCGATAGGCTTAATGGTGTGAATGTTGATAAGACGGGCGTTGATGCCCTCTTTTTCAAGAGCCTCTACCGCTTTTCTGGCCTCGTTTACTACGAGTCCCGAAGCGATTACGGCAATATCGTTACCCTCGTGAAGGGTGATACCCTTGCCGAGTTCAAATTTATAGGTTTCGGGGTCGTTAAAGCTGTCGATAGCGAGACGGCCGAGACGGATATATACAGGTCCGTCGAGCATAAGCGCGGCCTTGGTTGCCTCCATCATCTCGTAGTGATCGGCAGGATTAAGAACAGTCATTCCGGGAAGCGTACGCATAAGTGCGATATCCTCCAGGCACTGGTGGGTAGCTCCGTCCTCGCCTGTTGAGATACCGGCGTGCGAACCGGCGATTTTTACGTTGAGCTGCGGATAGGCTACAGAGTTACGAATCTGCTCGTATGCTCTGCCTGTAGCGAACATTGCGAACGAAGCCGCAACGGGTATTTTGCCTGCGGCGGCAAGTCCTGCCGCTACGCCGAGCATATTTTCCTCGGCGATTCCGCAATCACGGAATCTTTCGGGAAATTCATTCTGGAAGATAGAAGTCTTTGTAGCCGCGGCAAGGTCGGCGTCGAGCACAACAATATCCTTGTTGGTCTTTGCCATCTCACACAGAGCAATTCCAAAGCTCTCGCGGGTTGCTTTACATACTGTTTTTGCCATTAAACCTCAGCCTCCAGTCTCGCGATTTTCTCCTCAAGTTCCTTTACGGCAACAGCGTACTCCTCGTCGTTACACGCCTTGCCGTGCCAGCCTACCTGATTCTCCATAAAGCTGACGCCCTTGCCCTTTACGGTCTTCATAAGAATGGCAAAAGGCTTGCCCTTTACGGTCTTTGCGCGGTCGAGAGCGGCTTTGATTTCGTCAAAATCGTGGCCGTTAATCTTTGCCACCTCAAAACCGAAGGACTCGAATTTTTTATCCAAAGGCTCGATACCGCATACCTCCTCGACGGTTCCGTCAATCTGGAGACCGTTTTGGTCAACGATTACAACGAGGTTGTCGAGCTTGTTGTGGGCTGCGAACATCGCTGCCTCCCAAACCTGACCTTCTTCGCACTCGCCGTCGCCGAGAACGGTGTAGACGCGGTAGTCCTTGTTGTCGAATTTAGCGGCGAGAGCCATTCCGCAGGCCGCGGATATACCCTGGCCGAGCGAACCCGAACTCATATCGACGCCCGGAGTACGCTTCATATCGGGATGACCCTGGAGCATCGCGCCGATGTGGCGGAGCCTTGTCAGCTCATCCCAGTCAAAATAACCCTTCATAGCCATAACCGCGTACATACTCGGACAGCAGTGACCCTTTGAAAGTACAAAACGATCCCTGTCCGGGTCTGCCGGATTGGAAGGATTAACGTTCATTTCGTTAAAATAAAGATAAGTAAACATATCCGCCGCCGAGAGCGATCCGCCCGGATGTCCCGATTTTGCGTGATATGTTCCGATTACAGCGCCCAGACGCGCTTTTGCGGCGAGAACCTTTAACTCAGCCGTTGATTTACCAGACATAGCAACTCCTCCTACAGAAAATGAACATATTTATTCACATTCTTACAGTTATATTAATAATAGCACAATAGATAGTAGATATTTTTCGGATTAAGAAATTAAGCCTTTACTGTTGAAACTTATAAAAAAATATACTATAATAGTCTAAGAATTGTTTATTTGGAGTGAAAATTTATGCTTCTTTGCACAGATGTCGGCAATACACATATCAAATTCGCGCTATACGAGGGTAAAAAACAACTCGTAAAGTTTAAATTTTCGACAAATTCCGGCAAAACTGAGGATGAGTTCGCCGCTGAGCTGCACGTAACATTTAATATAAACGGCTATGACCCGAAGGATATAAAAGGCTCGATAATATCCAGCGTTGTACCGAGGATTACGGAAGCGCTTTGCAAGGCGATCCGCAAAATAGCCGGTGTAAACACCCTGGTGCTCGGCCCCGGAGTTAAGTCGGGACTCGACCTAAGAATCGACAACCCCGCCACGCTGGGTACGGATTTGCTGGCTATGTGCGTAGCGGCGAAAGAGATGTACCCCTGTCCGTCTGTTATAATAGGGCTGGGAACCGCTACAACGATAGTGTACCTCGATTCACAGAAAAGATACTGCGGAGGTACAATCAGCCCGGGAGTATCTATCTCGCTCGACGCGCTGACAAACAACGGCGCTCTGCTGCCGAGCGTAGACCTTAATCCGCCCAAGAAAATCATCGGCACAAACACCGAGGACTGTATCAGGAGCGGACTGATAATAGGTACCGCGTGTATGCTGGACGGAATGATTGAGCGATTTAACGAGGAAAAAGAAAAAGCAAAAACCGTTATCGCCACAGGAGGTTTGGCGCAAAGTATTGTAAAAAATTGTAAATGTGATATAATAATCAACGACGACCTTATTCTGGATGGACTTAGGATTATTTTTTGGAAAAATAATCCAATGCGGAATGCGGAATGCGGAATGCGGAATTGAGGTCGTGCAGACAGTTAATTCTAAAAGAAACGTTATTCTCCCGACCGTATTCATATTGTTGAGGGCTAAATGAAAACTAACAACGTCATCCTTGATAAAAGCAAAGTGTTTGCTTTACAGATTATTAAACTTTATAAGAAGTTAATCAAAAGCAATGAATATATTCTTCCTAAACAGCTTTTGAAGAGTGGGACAAGTATCGGCGCTAACGCCAGAGAAGCTGTCCGCGGTCAGAGCAAAGCGGATTTTTACGCAAAAATGAATATTGCGCTGAAAGAATGCAGTGAAACCGAATATTGGCTTGAGTTGTTATACGAGAGCGATTATATTGACAAAATCATATTTGACCAATTATACTTTGACTGTCAGGAATTGATTAGGATTCTTGTTTCTATTACCAAAACTCAAAACAGTTAATTAGATATATCTTCGATTTCGAAGTTCAACGTGCGAAAAAGCTAATTTCGCATTCCGAATTCCGAATTCCGAATTTATATAAAATATTGCGCTGTACTCCTTTTTGACGGGAGGCGGCAGCAGGAGGTAATTATTATGTCAAAAACAAATGAAAAAACCTTCCGTTTGGTTGGACTGGGGATGCTGACAGCGATTATCGTTGCACTTCAAGTCATCACAACCTACTTCCCTACTAAGCCGTTCGCGATTACGCTCGCGCTTATTCCGATTGTTATCGGCGCGGCTCTGTACGGTCCGAAGGCGGGAGCCTACCTCGGCGCGGTGTTCAGCGTTGTTGTAATCATTATGTGTATTTTCGGCGTCGATGTCGGCGGAGCTATGGTGTGGAACGCCAATCCCGCCTTATGCGTTATAATGTGTATGCTCAAGGGTACTATGGCAGGCTTTGTCGCAGGACTTGTGTACAGCGCGCTGGCGAAGAAAAACAATGTTTTGGGCGCTGCCGCGGCGGCGATCTGCTCACCGATTGTAAACACAGGCATATTCTACATAGGTATGCTATTGTTCTTCAGACCCGTGCTTGAGGCCTGGGTCGGAGAAGGCGGAAATCTTCTGTATGGAATCATCTTTACTCTAACCGGAGTAAACTTCCTGGTAGAGCTCGCCGTCAACATCGTTCTTGTACCTATCGTAGTAAAGGTTGTCGACGCTGTTAAGAAAAACATAGGTTAATCATCCGGGGCTGCCGTGTTATTGCGGGAGCCCCTAATATCTGAGGTTAAATATGCAGACAGAAATAGTTAAAATGCTTTATAACGAGCGCGGCTATGTGTCGGGACAGGAGATTTCCGACGCTTTGGGAGTTTCGCGTCAGGCGGTTAACAAGGCGGTAATGGCGCTTCGGGACAAGGGCTTTGGGATAAGCTCGGTCACGAGGAAGGGTTATCTGCTGGAGACATTTCCAAATCACCTGTGCGAGGAAGCGGTGAAGTGTCATCTTAGGACTAAGCTGATCGGCAAACGTATGATAGTTCTTGACACCGTGGATTCGACAAACAACTACCTGAAAAAGCTCGCCTCCGACGATATCGAAGAGGGAATGGTTGTTGTATCGCGCGAACAAACCGCCGGCAAGGGCAGACTCGGACGTGTATGGCAGACGAAAAAGGATGACGGAATCGCATTTTCGGTTCTGCTTAAACCTAAGCTTGCTCCGAGAGAGATCGGAGCCATAACTCCCTTGGCCGGGCTGGCCGTATGCAAGGCAATTAACGATTTCTGTAAAATCGACAGCCGGATAAAATGGCCGAACGACGTGATTGCCGGCAAGAAAAAGCTATGCGGTATACTGACAGAGATGTCTACCGACTTTGATCGGGTTGAATACATCATTCCCGGAATCGGAATCAACGTCAGCCACACCTCGTTCCCCGAAGAAATAGCTCATAAGGCTACCTCGATTTTGCTCGAAACGGGGCGGCATATAGACAAGAATCTCTTTTTGGCAACTGTGCTCAACTATCTTGAGGACGAACTGATGAAGAATTACTACAAACTGTCGGGTCAGTCGCTGGGCGAATATCAGAACCTGTGCGCTACAATTAACCGCCAGGTAACGTTCGCAAGAGGCAACCGTAAAATCAGCGGAATGGCGGTACGAATCGACAGCGCCGGCGAGTTGGAGGTTATGCTGTCCAACGGCACGGTCGCGACGGTGAACTCAGGCGAGGTCACGGTACAGGGTATATACTAAATCTTATCTTTCAGCTTACATCAGAGGGGCTGTCGCAGAACGCGGCAGCCCCTTTAGTAATATGCATTATGTTGATATTAAACTCTTATTAAATTACTTGATCTTTATTCTAAGCTTTTTGGTAAAAGATGTCGGGTTGTGGTTGTCGTCTCCCTTTACGGTGATTTTTACCGTAACAGTATATTTACCCTTGGAATATACTCCCTTTTTCAGGGTGATGACGCCCTTTTTGTTGACCTTCACCTTATTACGTATTTTTTTGCTTGTCTTGGACTTTACGATTTTCACCTTGACCTTACCGTTCGCTTTGGAAATTTTGAGCGATTTAAGGGTGTATTTTTTGGTTTTTAGCTTTTTGGCCTTTACTTTTGCGATTGAAGCCTTGACTTTTACCGAGTTATTTGCCTTTGCGATTTCGAACTTGACTTCTGTAGAATCCTTGTAAGCGCCTTTACCCGTTATCACTGCGGTTCCCTTACCGGCGTTTATGTTGTTTTTGTAGGCGACAATAAAGTCAACGCCCTTGGTGAGTTTTTTGCCGTCTAATGTAACGGTGATATCAGGTTTCTTTTCTTTGCCGTCATAAGTTCCTGCCTTTGCGGAAGTTACCTTTGCGTCCTTTAGCGAAAGAGTACGGGATTCTGTAGCCGGCTGCGTCGGGGCGATCGTTTCGGTCGGTGCGTCAGACGCCGGACCGGTAGTAGGCTCGACGATTACGACTTCCCCTGTAGCAGGTTCTGTGCCGGGTTGGGTCGGCTTATAGTCGGGAGTTGTCGGGTTTACGGTTTCGTATTCCGCGCCGGTAGTAGCCTGGGTAGGATCTACGACTACTACTTCGCCGCTTGCAGTCTCTGTCGGAGATGTGGTTGCTTCGGGGCCGGAGGTAGCCTCAGGCGAGGTTGTGTCGGCTGCTTCGGAGGAAACAGGTTCGCCTGTCCCGGCCGGTTCGGTAGTAGCCTCCGGCGAAGTGGACTCGGAGGGCTCGGTAGTCTCGGCAGCTTCGGTTGTGGTTACGGGTACTGTGGTAGTCTCGACGGGCTCGGTTGTGGAGTCCGGAGCTGTAGTTTCGGCCGATTCGGTTGTTCCCTCTGTAGCGTCTGATGTTTCGGTTGCTTCTGTTGTTTCCTCTGTAGCTGTGGTTGTTTCTTCGGACTCAGGCTCGGTTGTATCATAGGCAGTAATATTGTACTTTCTGGGATAATTGAGCAGATTCTCTATAGTAAAGGAAGCCTTGTCGGATAGTACCTCGGGACCGTCGGGGAATACTTCCTGAACGACTTCACCGGGTAACTGATCTGTGTTTACTACCGTGGAGACTTGAACTGTAACCTCATCGCCGACCTTTAAGCCGTTGACCTCTTCCTGTCCTGTAGCGCCGCTTTTTTCGACTGCTTGGGTATCGCCTTCATCAAGCAGCGGTAAATTAAACTTGATAACACCTTCTCCGCCGCCTTGTGTAGCACCTTTCCAGTTCCAGCTCCACATATTGTTGTCGAGATCAACATCAGGCTTTACAGGTCCGATAAGCGTCATTCCGAGACCGTTTATACCCTCGGCAAGAGTGCCGTCCTTAAGCTTTACCCTAAGGTAGCCCTCGATAAAATGCGCCATTTCCTCATTGCTGATATCCTCCGCCGCGGTGAAATGGATGTCTACAGGCAGATACTTTCCGCCTTGAACGCTTGTAACCGGCGCGCCGACGCTGATTTCTTTAATCTGCGCCTTGAAGTTATCTTGGCTGAAAGCCGACGCGGACAACATACCGATTGATAACATACTAAGGCACAGCATAATCGCCAGTGCGACAGCAGTGAGTTTTCTTGCGTTTTTCATTAGAATTCCTCCTTGATTATAAAATAATTATTTTATTTCTGTTTTATTCTTCTCTTTGTTCATCAAGTCGTTTAACTCGTTGACCTGCTTTTTGTAGGCAAAATACATAATAAGCCAGATTACGAAGAAGCATACGAGCTGAATACACGACATAATCAGCAGGCTTACTATGTTGTTGAACCAACCGAGCAATAAAGCAATCGGGATGAACAGGAGAACTATCACGGCGCAATGCAGCGCTGTAGCGAGCGCCAGCGGACAACGTTCGATATCGTAGAAGGACATTCCCGCGAAGCACATAGCTCCGTATAGTCCGGAAAACAGGCTTTGCAGAAGCATTGAACATGCAACGCTGCCTCCTGCCATATTGAGCAGTTGTTGTGACGTAAAGCTTATGCCGCCTGAGGACGAGGTCCCGGTCAATATGGCGATAAGGTCGCCGGCTGCAACACCGATAAGGAATCCTATAGCGGCACGTTTAAGGGTTTTCGCTAACATAGGTATCCCTCCTCTCCGGAGAGCAGCTCTTTTATCTGGGGAATATACCTTCTCGAAGCCCAGGTCTCCATACCGTTTTTAAACTCAATACGCAGGGTACCTCCGATTGTAAAGTCATATTTTTGTACCATCTTTAGGTTTATTATCTCGAAACGCGATACACGAAGAAAACTGCGGCTCAGGATTTTCTCGATACTCTGGAGCGACTGTTTTGCGCGGTAAACTCCGCCGGTTGTTGTAACACTGGATTGTTTGCTGTCGGCTGATACAAAGACAATGTCTTTTTCGTCAATGACACAGGGACAGTTAGCGCTGTCCAAAAGCGTAAGCTTGTTCGTTTCGCAGGCGGTAAAGCTCTCGATAAGAGCCTCAACCCGGGCGTCGCGCTCGCTTGCGCGAACGACTATGTCGATATCGTTTTTCGTTTTGTCACACTCGAAAAATACGTTTATTTTTTTCATACGGTATATCCTCCTTCCTTTGTTTTTTTGAAGGATGCATGCACTCGCCGTCACGCTCACTGTAATACCTGCACTCCCGGCAGGTAGGCTGAGTAATCATACTCAGCTCGCACCACTGCTGGTGTTCCCATCCGTACTTGGTACGGCAGCAAAGGCACGCGAAAAGAGAACATTTTCCGTGTATGATATTGTATGAAGAAATCATAATTTTACGCAAAAAGTTGACTCCTTTCGCTATGTTTATATGATGACCATACAATAAAAAATTTCGCAAGTCAATAGAATCGGAACAAACGGTACGAAATCGGGAGCGAACGGTAAAAAGCTAACCGTTCGCTCCGGGTTTATAATTTTCATAACTATGAATCATCACACACAAACGGCGTAAAAAAGCCGGTGAGACATAGTATTTGTTTGACATTTTTACATATTTTTCTTATAATATATCTGCAAGATAATCCCGGAGAAGGTGACGCAAATGCAGGGAAAACAACCCGATAAACGAACACTTAAAACCCGAAAGGCGATAAACAACGCTTTGGCCGAATTGCTGGCCGAAAAAGAGCTCAGAAACATTACCGTGCAGGAGATTGCGGATAAAGCGGATGTAAACCGAGTAACATTCTACAAGCATTACTACGACATATACGACCTGTACGACAAAATGAAAACCAATATTCTGTCGGAGCTCGGTATGTTGATTCTTGCGTATCAGGAAAACAACGGCGAGGATTTTTCCGCGGGGATGGTAGACTACATATCGGATAACCCGAAAATATTCCAGATGATTTTCAGCCCGCACAATACCGGCGAGCTGAGAGATAAATTCGAAAAAATGATTGAGGGGTTGTTCCGACTGATTCAATCCGAGAGAATCAACACAGAATATACCGACTATCATATAAACTATTTCTGCGGTTACAAGGCAAGCGGATGTATCTCGGTTTTTGAAAAATGGGTACGGGGCGGATTTTCGGAGCCAAAGGCTTTTATCGTTAAGACCATAACCGAGCTCAACCGATGCGCGGATAAATATATTGCCGAACAGTTTTGAGGGGGTGTCGCTAAATGCGGCACCCCCCGGTTGTTATGCTGTTCTCATTATGTTCTTCGCGCTGTCTACAAAGACTGTCATCTTTACGGTGTTCCACTTTGTATTAGCAGCCTTATACTTGAGTGTAAGGTGAGTGAGTCCGTATGATGTACCTGCAATCTTAAAGGTATATTTGTGAGCTGTGAAGTCGTATTTGCACTTAATCTTGAGGTTGTTGTTGTCTGCCTTGTATGTCCAGTCATAGCCTTTGGTTGTCTTGCTTGCGGCCTTGAAATAGTAAGCCTTGGCGAAGTCGTTGAGCTTTGTTGTTTTTGCGGGAATCTCGGCTTTCTGTGAATAATTCGACTGAGCGGAGCCCTTATATGTTGCCGCGTCCGCCTTTACGTTCAGGAAGAAACATGGATACGCAATTGCGAAAATTGCAGCGATGAGTGTTGAGATGATTGTTACCTTAAAGCTTTTTGTGTTTGTCATTTTGAATACCCCTTTTCGGTTCGTTTTTTGTTATGGCTATAATATACCACAGTCACACCCGACAAACAATATTCAAAATACCCCCGAAGTGTAGCTTAGTTTACACTTCGGGGGCTTGCTGTAGCTTTATTTACAAATAAACGAAAATTGTAGTCCTGATTATTCTTTTGAGCCGGCTTTATACTCGATACAAAGCATTGTTAAATCATCAAACTGCGGAGCGCTTCCGACAAAATCGTTTACGGCACAACGTACGCCGTCAAGGATTTGTTTGGGAGAGCCTTCTTTATACTCATTAAGCGCTTGCGTCATACTGTCGAGCCCGAACATATTCTCGTTATTATCAGTGGCTTCGGGCACGCCGTCGGTATAGATGAATAGCTTGTCGCCGTCATTCAGCTTGAATTCGAAGTCATTAAATACTATTCCTCCGATACCGCCGACCACAAAGCCGTGTTTGGTTTTATTAAGCTCGAAGTTGCCGTCTTTGCGGCAAACCGCGAAGTCCTCGTGTCCGGCGTTAGCGGCGATAACCTTGCCGGTGGAAATCTCCAGAATACCGAGCCAGATAGTGACGAACATATCCGCGGTGTTGTGCTCGCAGAGGTTTTCGTTTACGCAGGACAGAATCTCCGCAGGAGTACTGCCCATCTTTGCCCTTTCGCTCAGGAGGATATTAGTTACCATCATAAACAGCGCTGCCGGAATACCCTTGCCCGATACATCGCCTATTACAAGCGCGAGGTGGTCGTCGTCTATCATAAAGAAGTTGTAGAAATCACCGCCGACCTCCTTGGCAGGAGTCATAGAGGCGTAGATATCGAACTCATTCCTGTCGGGAAAAGCAGGAAATTCGGTGGGTATGGAGTTTTCCTGTATTATCGCGGCGATAGAAAGCTCGGCGGCAAGCCTTTCTTTCTCCGAGGTAATCGCTGTGAGGTTGTCGATATAGCTAAGCATATCGGTTTCCATTTTGTCAATGGAACTCGCGAGATTATATATCTCGGTTATTTTGCTTATGTTGCCAATCGGTTCGTCCTTGGTATTCTCCCTGGCAAAGCGCGTCGCTTCACGAGAGACCTTGCCGATAGGCTTAACGAATTTCTTCCTTATATAAAGTGACGCGAAGATCACGAAAACAACTATCAGAACAAAGGTAGAAATAAGAACATCCCGCAGATAACGCTGTCCGACAGTGTTGATCTCGCTCATAGGACGCTGGACGCAGAGAATCGACGTCACTCTGCCGTTCGAATTATAAACAGGCACCATTGTGGTGATATGCGGCAGCTTTATATAATCATTGCGGTAAACGGTCTCGCACCTTGACTCTTTATTATACAGCTTCCTGTATTTTTCGCGGTACTCGTCGTTAGTGGTATCACGTTTATATCCAAGCTCCCACGGGGTGTAGTCCGCGTCACCGACCGAGTTGTTGACAGAATTGAATACTGATTCAAACCTGCCGTAGTCTCTGGTATCAACCTTGATAAGATAAAGCAGAGTTACATTCATCTTTTTGCAATATATATCGAGCTTATTTTTTGTCGTCTTGTATTCGGACATAGCAATGCCGTCGAGATAATTTTCTACATTATCTCCGTTGATCAAAGCGGTAGCTGTGTCGGCCATATGAAAGGTTGACTCGGTGTATTCTTTTTTGAAGGCTTCCGAAAAGCTGATATATCCGAGCGCTCCGGTGATCATACCGAAAACCACAAGCAAAACCACAACTACGCGGATTATGCTGAACGCCATACTGCGGCGCCATTTTGAAAATTTCTTCATATTACCTGCCTTATTTTCTTTTTGTTTACTGATGTATCCGAAGACTTCGAAATCATTATGTATATCGACCTGTCACAGGCTGAGCAGCATCAAGCCGAATGATTATTGTTTTTATGGATATCTGCAACGAGATAATTATACAGAGTAATTATATCACAAGCGCAAACAAAATACTACCTAAATATCACGGTTTGTATTTGTGCATACTACACAAAACAATGATTTACGGGAAAGAGCGCAATCCTGTTCCATATACACCAAATTCAGCCATTGCACCAACTGAGCAAGGGTCGGATCTTTTTTATACTCCCGACGACGACTTGGACGGCTCACCCGACCATACGGCTATTGTTGAGAAAGTTAAGGACGGCAGAGTTTATACCGTTGAGGGTAACTACAACGATAAAGTTGCAACAGATGATTATGCTATTTCATACCCGTATATCCTTGGCTACGGAGTACCGCAGTATTGAAAAAGAAAGGTTGTTCATTGCGGGCAACCTCTCATTTTACAAAGTTTTACCTAAAACCCTTGTTTTTTTACCAAATAGATGTTTTTAAACTAATATAGTGATATGTTTTAAAAATGGATAAGTATCGCATTATTGATTTAGTGAAATTATCAGTATATAATATTTTATATTAGGCAGGTGATATTATGTTCAGAATTGCAATTTGTGATGATGAGAGAGAATTTGGAAATAGGCTTAATGAAGAAGTAAAAATCATATGCAAGAAAAACAGCATAGAGTATAAGTCGGATATTTTTACCGACGGATTATCGTTAATGGATAACTATGAAAAGTATCATTTGATTTTCCTTGACATTGAAATGCCGATGATAGACGGGATATCTGTTGCCGAGCATCTTAATAATAAACGGACAAATGATATTCCATATGTCGTATTTGTGACCGGGCGGGATAATCTTGTATTCAAAGCGTTGAAAAGCTATCCTTATTCATTTATAAGAAAAACAGATATTGAAGATGGGTTAAGCGATTGTATAGTAAAAGTATATAATAGAATTCAGTCGGTAAACAATACGATAACAATTCACTCGGGCAGAAGCGATATTATTATAAATACAGATGAAATCATATACCTTGAAAAGAACAAGAACATACCAAAAACTTAAAGGATATGGATTTCTGCGTTCACATATTGGATTTGTCGTTAATAGTGAATTTGTTGTCAGCTTATCAGCTGATAGAGTCAAGTTGAAAAACGATATTTATGTTCCGATTAACAAGAAATATAAAAATATTAGAGAAGATTATTTCAAATGGTTAGGTGAAAAGTATGTATGATTATGTATTTGAATTAGGGGTAAATCTTTTTCAGTCATTTATGTTTATCGGCTTTTTTTATTTGTTCTTTGAGCCAAAGTATGAAAAAGTAAGAAATATAATGCTGTTTTTGGTATTTGTTATTTTTAATTTTTCCATTTCTACATATTTTACATATAATCCTCCTTATCATATTTTGATAGATTCAATAATTGCGGTATGCTTTTTTGAGATTTATACATTGACGTGTTTAAAGGGTAATACAATACTTAAAATTGTTATGCCATTTATTGCTTTTTTAATTAATACAATTATTTCTTATGGATTTATTAATCTAACAAGTTTTCTATCCGGATTGACATTTGAAAGTATAGTTTTGAAATCCAGCGTTTATAGATATATTTTTGTGATATTAGTTAATATTGTAAATTCTGTGGCCTTTTTAATACTTCTTAAAATCAAACAGAAAGATTATAATTTGAAAAAGATATCAAATCTAATTGCTTTTATCGGAATACCGATTTTAGCAATGACGATTATTTATGTAACTACATATATTTTGATATTAACAAAATATCAGATGAATATATTGCCATATATTATTATCATTTGTGTGAGTATGTTAATAATTGCTGCGGTTGTTTGGTATATGATGTCAAAAATCAGCAAAGATAATAATATAAAAACAGAATTAAAACTATCCGAATTAAGAGCAGATATGTATGAAAAAAACATTATCAGCAGCAACAAACAGATTGAAGAAATGTCAAAAATAAAGCACGATATAAGCAACCAAATATCAAGCATAGATCAATTGATTGTAAACAAAAATTATAATGAAGCGCATAATGTTTGTATAGAACTTATTGAAAGGATGAAACTGGTATACACACCGATAAATACAAATAATCCTGTTTTAAATGCTGTAATAAATGTTGAAAATGAAAAGGCAACAAAAAGCGGTGTCAGTTTTAAAGCCGAGATAAAAGATGAAATGATTGAATTTAAAAACAATACCGATTTAATTTCATTGATAGGAAACATGTGCGATAACGCGATTGAATATTTGTCATCATGTTCAGATTCTATCAAATATATGGAGTTAAGCATTTCAAGGCATAACAATTATTTCATAATATCGTGCAAAAACAAAATAGACTCATCAATATTGGCGGATAACCCCGATTTAATAACGTCAAAAACTGATAAAGCAAAACACGGAAAGGGGTTAGCGATTATTAAAGATGTGGTAAATAAATATAACGGTAATGTTAGTTTTTTAGAAAACAACGGATGCTTTATAATTAATGTGATTTTGGAGAGTTTAATTTTACCAGAAAACGTGTAATTTTTACCAGTTTAAATAAAATCTAATAAAAGTTGCTATTCTTATATTGCGGAGGATGTAGACCTACATTCAAAAGCAAAAGAATAGCATTTTTATTAAAGGAGGATTTTTATGAAAAAAATTATCTCAAGCATTACCGTAGTTGCATTACTATTAAGCGTGTTTTCCGTTATTGGTGTATCAGCCGAAAGTAATGCTATACCGAAGTTAACCATGGAGCAGATTGGCAATGAAATAACGAATGGTGATTATATTTATCAACCTATTTCTAAAAACGAAGCGAATATTGTTGAGTATATCGGAAGTGGAGAAAAGATTATTATTCCGCCAGAAATAGAAGGATACAAAATTGCGGGAATTGATGACGGCGCGTTTATTTGTTGCGATACAATAACTGAAGTGATTATTCCGGAAGGAGTAAAAACTATTGGAAAATATGCGTTCCGCGCATGTAATAATCTTTCGGCCGTATCATTTCCAAGTACATTGATATCAATAGGCAGAGCAGCTTTCAGAGCTGATTCGCTAACAAGTATTGTAATTCCTGATAGCGTTCAGGAAATTGAAAGAGGTGCATTTGCAGGTAATAAAAAACTTGCAGATGTAAAGATTGGAGCAGGAATACAGACAATCGGAAAAAGTGCTTTTAACCAATCAGATATTCTTACAATA